>JBDRIZ010000236.1:0-9024 GCA_043815525.1 Candidatus Woesearchaeota archaeon | reverse complement strand
CTAAGAATGATGCAGCGTTACTAAAATCTTTATATACTATTGTGGTACCACAGTTCCTATGCAAAGCTTTGTACCAAAATATGCAAGTATAGATGACATAGCTTTGGCTGCAGAAAGCATCACACCAATAGAAGCAATGCTGAACGGACTAGTCATACATTACGAGCAGCCATACCAGGAAGCAATGGAAAATTACAAAAAAAAATACTTGTCAAGGCTTATGGAACTTAATGCAAATAAGAGCAAAGTATCAAGAAATACTGGATTGCCATACTCAACTTTGAAAAGATGGGTAAACAAACTCGAGATCCCAAACTACAGTCACATTGCAGCAAAAAACAGAAAAACTGTGCAGCCAAGAAAAAAAAAGAAAATAATTGAAGAAATGGTTGAGGAAATAAACAGAAACTTTGCAGGAGAGGTTATTGTGTCAAATCTATGTGACAAAGACCTGGAAGGCATGGCAAGGAAGGTTTATGAGCAACCAGTACGTTGGAAAGTCGCAGATCAATATTTTGGTAAACATTATCTACTGCACAATCTTTGGCAAAATGGCGGGAATGCAAGCAAGACTGCGGCCAGAATTGGTTTGAGTGTATCATGCTTATCCAAGAAAGTGACCTACTTTACAAGACCAGCAAGTTTCCAAAATGAGCCATTGTCATATATTTGACTACAATAATCGATTAATAATCTGAAGATATTTCTATTTTTATGGCGTATTCAGGATCAAACATATATGGAGTGAAGACAGGCCTATACAAGCCAAGCAGTGCATATCAGCAGTCACAGCAAGCAGAGCCACCAATGTACATGAAAAAACCGCAATATGACGGGCTTGCTGGAAAGCTTCACGGATATATTACTAATGGGCTTAACCAGCATGAACCATATTGCATGCTGTGCGGCAAACCAACATACAAGATACCTGACCTTGGAGGACCGATGAGTATGTACAGCCATTCAGCTGGTCTTTTGGGAAGAGCTGGGATTTATGGCATGGCATCAGGCTATGACAAAGGAGGCATAAGCCCTGGCGGAAAAGCAGGCAGCCCGGGAGCAACAAGCGGTGCATCAGCAGGGGCTTCAGCAGGCAGTGGCTCTGGTGGAAAGTAGTCTACTGCTTTCTTCACATAACATACAAATTCAGTAAAGAATATCACTTTACATGTACCTCAAAGCAAACTCAACAAAAGTTTCGTAGCGCACTCATTTCATTCATACCTCAATGCAAACTTATTAACATTCGTAGCTTTAAGATACTCTTTTCATTCATACCTTAAAGCATCAACAGGCTTTTGCTTTGAGGCCTGATACGCTGGAAGCAAGCCTGACAAGGTACCAACAATAAACGAGAAGCCAAGAGCGCCAACCACAAGATACCAGGGAAAGTAAGCCTGCAAAAGCCTTGACTGCAGAGCTGCAGTCGCAGCAAATTCGACCAACTTGCTGAACAAGACACCAAGGGCAACTCCGATAGCACCACCAACCAAGCCAAGGGTGCCGCTCTCGATTAAGAAAAGTCCCAGGATGTCGCGATTCCTCGCACCTACTGCTTTCAGGATGCCAATCTCCTTAGTCCTTTCAAGAACAGCAGTATACATAGTGTTCATGATGCCAATCCCGCCAACAACAAGGCTGATCAAGGCTATGCCAACAAGCACATACTGCACAATGTTGAGGATGGTATTATAGGTGTCCATAAGCTCCTCTGTAGTCGAAATCGTGAAGTCCTCGCTACCCTCCTTCAGACCCCTGCTTTTCCTCAAGGCCTTCTCAATCCTGTCAGCACCAACACGAGGCTCGACACCATTTGCCACCTTTGCAATAACATAGCCATACTGGGGCTCCTTGATGTCATAAAGCTCGAACAAGGCATCCTCTGGCAAATAGATTGAAGAGTCATCACTGGGATTACCAATAATTTCGAGAAAACCGACAACATCAAACTGCTTATCATTAATCAACACCTTGTCACCGACTTTCAGATTTGGCTTGAAAATGTTGTTATCGAGAAAATAGTGGCCGCAAACCACCTTGTAGTTATCACCTTTCTTGATGTTCCTGCCAAGCTCAACATCATAACTCAGGAAAAGCTCATCCACAAGCCTTCTGGATTCGTCTGTGGGAATGCCTACTGCAAAAATGTATTTCACCTGGTCATTATATTCCATACGCACAGTGTTGAAATACATTCCAGCAGCATCAGCCACACCAACAACATTCTTTACATCCCCAATGTTCTTCTTAGTAAAATAAACGTCTGAAGCGATAGGACCAAAAGGGCTCTTTGGCATGACAAGAATCTTATCTCTGCCAAGCTTCTCAAACTCCTCATTAACATACTTCTGCAAGCCCTGGCCAAGACTCACAAGAGCAACAACCGCAGCAATGCCTATGAAAATGCCAATCATTGTAAGCCAGCTTCTAAGCTTTCTGCGCCGAATGTTTCTAAACCCCATGACAAAATAGTCCAAAATCATTTTCTCAACGCATCCACAGGATTAAGCCTTGAGGCCTGAAACGCAGGAATGGCTCCTGCAACAGAACCCATAATATACGAAAACAAAAGCGCCCCAAAAATCAAGACTGGAGAGAAACTCGAGTCGATGACTCCAGGACCAAGCTGCACAGTGATAGCCCAGACAATCAGTTGTGACAGACCAACTCCAAGAAGAATGCCTATCAGGCCGCCAACCATGCCAATAATCCCTGACTCAACCAAGAACAGCAAAAGAATATGGGAATTCCTTGCGCCAACAGACTTCATTATCCCAATCTCCCGACGACGCTCAAGGACAGCAGTATACATAGTATTTGTTATGCCGACAGCACCGACAACAATGCTGATAAAAGCTATGCCAACAAGGAACCACTGCGCAGCAGCAAGAATCTGGCTTAAGGCCTGCAAAGCCTGGGTAGGGGTCTGAACAGAAAAATCCTCCTTTCCAATCTCAACATCCCTAGACCTTCTCAGCCTTCTTTTCACAGTGTCAGCAACCTGCTCGATGTCAGCGTTCGGCTGGACCTGAACAGCGATAATATCAATCGCATCTCCGACACCTAGAAGTTCCCTCATAGGATTATCATTCATAAGCACAAGCTGGTTTCCTCCAACAACGCTGATCCTGTCAAGAACCCCAATAATTTCGACAATTTTTCCGTTTATTTCAACCTTGTCTCCGGGTCGAAGCTCGCGCCTGAACAACTTCTTTGTGCCAAAATCATTGCCAACAACTATCTTGAACTTGTCGGTTTTTTCGAGTATCCTGCCGCTGTGCATCTCAAGATTCAGGACTTCCAATACAAGACTCCTTGACTCATCCTCAGGAATGCTTGTCGCAGCAGCGTAGCGAGTTGTACCTTCAAAAGTGATGCGAGCAGTCCTTATAAGCCTCTCAGCGACAATTTTCACTCCTGGAACACCCCTGATAGCATTTGCATCCCTCTCAGTCAAGGGATTGACAACAAGGGTTCCAGGCGGCCCATAAGCGACACCACTGGCTTGCACGACAAGCTTGTCAGTACCAACGTTGGAGAACTGCGAGGTGATAGCTGACTTCAAACCCTCACCCAAAGAAACAAGAGAAACAACAGCGGCAATGCCTATGAATATGCCAAGCATTGTGAGCCAGGAGCGAAGCTTCCTGCTCCTGATTCCTTTCAAGGACAAAATAAAAAAGTCAGCTATCATAGCTACTTCTTCTTTTTCCTGCGGAAAAACATGTACACACCAAGGCCCACAATAACAATCACAACAGTAATGACAATACCGACAGTGCTGTTGCTTTCTTTCAAGCCAAGCTCCTCAGCCTGGCTCTCGCTGTAAAGCACCAGCTCCAGATCAACCTGCTTACTGAACTTCTCGTTATGCGCGTCCCTGTACTCAAGAGTGAATGGCAGAACAACATTCCCATTCTTTTCCTTCTTTAGGTACAAGTCGAACTGTGCAGTCTCGTAGTCATCAGAGTCAATATTACCAAGATATATGTCCTTGCTCGACATGATGTCGTAGTTGTCGCTTTCAGCAAGCTGCAGGTAGATGAATTTCAAGTCTGTTCTTCCCTTGTTAACAAACTTCACATTTACAGTGCCTTTGGAATCAACCTTGTAAAGGGTTGACGAATCAATGCCAAAAACATAGTCAGGATCCTCGCAAATCTTAATGCTAGTGATAAGCTCTTTTGTGTAGTTTGTGCCAAGCTGATCGCTGTAGCTTACGAGCAACGGAAGCTTGTAGATTGCAGCCTTGGTGTCTGGATCTGCAAGCAACCTAAACTGCAAATTTGCAGTCTCGCCTGAGTCAAGCATTGGCCAGGTCTTCTCGTTAGTCGAGCCAGTGGGAGAGAAGGGAAGCTCCTGGTAAGAAACACTCGTCGCAGTCTGCAAAAGCTTCATCAACACTAGCTTCACCTTGATATCCTTAATCAGAGAGTCAGCAAGATTCTTGAGATCAATCCCTAAGGTGACATCCCCTCCTGGGCATACCTTCTCAGGAACTGTTGTAACAGACTCAACAGAGAGTATTGCATCATGAGTCCTTACCCTTACTATGAGATTATTAAGCTCGCGCCACTGCATTCCGTTATCAAGAGAATACCTCACCCTAAGCTCGTTATTGCCCTCGACAGCATTCTTGTCAACCCTCAACCTGTAATATACAACATACGCGTCCTCACCCACCTGCCTGGCATATATGTCTCCCAGCCTTACCCTACTTGACTGGCCAGGATCAAGAGAGAAAGGAAATTCAGGTACAACTTCAAACACCAGATCGCTTGCATCCTCAGTCCCGATATTTTCAACCTTGAAGCGGACCTCGACATAGCCACCTGGCTCTGCAGGGTCTGGGTCCTGGTTGACAAGAGTAGTGGACTCTGTTATAGTGTCCCAGTCAAGAGATCCCCTGACTTCAACATCAGCTGAACTTGGCAGATCAGCAACTGCAGAACAAAGAAAAAGAATCATGCACAAAACAAACAGATATTTTTTCATATTCATCAACCTCCTTTTACCAATTTGCCGTCCCTGAGATGAAGGACGCGGCCAGCATACTTTGCCTTTGTAGGATCATGTGTGACCATCACAACAGTCTTGCCCTGATTATGAAGTTTCTTTAGGAACTCCATCACATTAGTGCCAGTTTTTGAGTCAAGATTGCCAGTAGGCTCGTCAGCGAGGATCACTTCAGGGTCGTTGCACAAGGCCCTTGCAATTGCGACACGCTGCTGCTGGCCTCCGGAAAGCTCGTTTGGCCTGTGGTCGAGCCTGTCAGCAAGCTCTACCATCTCAAGAAGGTGCCTTGCCTTTTTTTGCCGATCATCCTTGGCAATACCCTGAAAAACCATAGGAAGCATAACATTCTCAATTGCAGTAAGCGTGTTAATGAGATTAAAGGTCTGGAATATGAAGCCAATCTTTTTCCCGCGAATCTGCGCAAGGCTTGACTCTGAAAGATGAGCGATGTTCTTTCCGTCAAGATAGATGCTCCCCTTAGTAGGAATATCAAGGCAGCCAACCATGTTCATAGCTGTGCTCTTGCCAGAGCCAGAAGGGCCCTGGATAGAGACAAACTCTCCTTTCCTGATTTCCATGGAGAGGCCGGCCAGCGCCTGAACATCAACTTCTCCCATACGATAAATCTTCCAGACACTGTCCAGCTTAATTATCGGCTTCATAAATCATCAATCTTCTTTAGAGCATCCTTTAATATTTTATCGATTTTGACCGCCTGAATGCAGTAATGCTCGATTAGGATAGCCTTTGCCTTTTCTTCATCATTCCTTGGCTTGTTTTCTGCCAAGATTTGCGGAACCCTTTGCCTGACCACATCAAGGTTAGCAACTTTTTTCAAGAGAAGAGCCCTGAACATGGACTTCATCTCCTTGTCGACCTTCAGGAAAATCTTTCTTGAACCAGGCATGCTGCACCTTTGCATGATACCCAAAGACTCGAGCATCCTGACCTTATTACTCACAGAAGCAAGGCTGTAACCTGTGCGCTTTGCGATTTGTTCCATTGCAACAGGACGCGGCTCAAGATAGCATATGGCAAAGGCAGTGGTCAAGAGGTCATCCAAGCCCTGCGACCTGCCAAGAGACCTTATGAGCTCGATGAAGTCAGACTCAAGCGAGGATTTCATTATTTTTGGGATTTACTTAATTTTCAGTAAATACTGAAAATAATGAAAGTTATTTAAATATTTTTCGATTCCTATCATAACTAGACACTGCAATGGTACAAAGGGGGGATGGCTCTCGACATTTAAGAAAAGCATTTAAACACTTTTGTGATTCTACAACTCAATCATGGCGATGGACAGAAAAAAACTCACATGGAGCCTCTTTATCGTATTCATCATGGTATTTTCAGCATTCGGAGTGATATTCTACGGATTTAGCGCACCTGAGACAAAGCTGCAATACAATGAACATAAGTTCACAGTAACGGAAAAAGGGTTCAAAACAAAAGTGGGGGCAAAGACCTACACATTCGGACACTACCCACAAGACCTTGAACGCATAAGCCTAGATCAGGGGGTGATCGACTGGCTCAAAACAACCAAGATGGTCTATCTCACATATAATGAAAATCAGTCAACAGTCGGCCAGATAGCAGCAGCGCAGTTCGAATTCCAAAAGGGGCTAAAAGACGCAGGAATATTCGGCATTGTCACAATGACAAAAGAGAATCAGTATGGGCTGCCAGTCATAACATGCGACAATGCAACAAGTTTTGTCCCTGTATTTGAATTTAGAGAAGCGAATGAAACGCAGATAGTGGAAGAGAGCAGCTGCATAATACTGGAAGCAGGCTACGGTGAGGACTACTACATGCTCACTGACAGGATACTCTACGGTATTCTTGGGATAATGCAATGAGCGATGAAAAACCCAAAGGAGACAGGATACTCCTATGGGCTATATTGACAATTATTATGGCAGTGATAGGAGTCTTCAGCATACAATACCTGTTACCGACGCAGCCAACAACAATCGATGAGATTATAGATTCAACACTAAAAGGCAAGGAGTCGGAGAACAATTTCCTTTACAACAACTTTGCATTCGTGTACGCAAACGGCATGTGGTACACAAGATGGCAAAAAAACGGCAATCTGTTCACAATACCACTCAGGTACAATCCAAGGCAGGTTGAGGATGTGACAATAACAGGAGAGCTAGATGAGAGGTTTGTCGCAGAGAACCTATACATAACATTTGACCCAAGAGGCGAAAACTTCACATACCTTGCTTTGGCAGCAGCAGAGCTCTCAGTAAACCTGGCGACTGCTCTTGATGCCATCCCGACAGCAGCCTGCGCATACAACGAGACAGAAGCATGCTACCAAAGGCCGATAGTCTCGTGCCAGGACCAGGACAAGGCAGTGATATTCCTAAGAGAATCAGAAGAGACAAAGGTGATATTCGGGGGAAACTGCATGATAATACAGGGAAAGGAAATGAACCTGTTGAAATCAGTGGACAGGGTGCTGTACATATGGTACGGCATAATGCCGAGAAACCTTGGAGCGTTGCAATGACAGAACATAAGATAACAATCGACAGATTTGTCATGGATAGAAAGACAAAGCTTGCATTAAGCAAACATCCTTTGGATTATGAGATTTGGTCAGATGATCCGCAAGCAAAGGTGAGCGCAAAGATTGTTCAATCAGGAGTACGGATAGAACCCGCTGATGGTTTCAATATCAGCCAGCTTTCTTTGGAATACTACAGGCCAGGAGATCCGATTGTAACAACAATAAAAGTGAATCGCAAAGGTCCAATTTACTACAGAATTGAAAACAGCAAAGGACCAATAAAATGCTATGAGATATTCTGTAAAAGACAATGATTTCTGCACGTATGGATAAGAAACATGCGAAAATTGCAGCGATTGTGGAGAAAGAGTTGTCCGGTTCTGCCCACACATTGGATCATGTGGTAAGAGTATACAACATGTGCCTGGAGTTGGCAAAAACCGAAAAAAACATTGATTTGGATGTTCTGAAGACCGCTGCATTGCTACATGACATTGCCAGATTAAAAGAAGATAATGACAAAAGCGGGAAAACAAACCATGCAATTCTTGGTGCAGCAATAGCCAGCAAGATACTTAACTGTATTGGATATCCAAAGCAAATAATTCACAGAGTCAAACACTGCATTTTGTGCCACAGGTCGCGTGACAACACCGAACCCAAAACAAAAGAAGCAGAGATACTAAGCGATGCAGACAAGTTGGACATACTTGGGGCGATAGGGATTGCTCGTATGTTCAGCTATGTTGGCGAATACGGACAGCGAATATTCTCTGACGTCCCAGTAAGAAAATACATGAAGAGAAATTTTATTGGATGCAACATAAGAGGCAGAGTCAAAGATGCATCAAAGCATGCCCCAAATCTGGAATACGAGACTAAGGTAAAATCAATTCCGAAAAGACTCTACACAAAACATGCTAGAAAAATTGCCAAAGAAAGGATGAAGTACATGGATAAGTATTTTTCGAGAATGAAAAAAGAGCTATCAGGTAAGTTGTGACTACTAATACTCTTCTACGCCTTTCTCACCAGCAGCAACAAACCTTATGCCAAGACCTAGCTTTACCAAAGCAGAGAGGATTGCCATGTGCTCCTTGCCTGTTCCAGACAAGATGTTGACAGCAACTTCGAGGTCAGAAACTTTTCCCTGAAGCTGGCTGAAAATGGCTCTTGAAATATCCTGCAGTGGAAGGTTGAAATCAACAACGACAAACTCAGCATTCGCAGAAAACTTCTGTTTTCCGAAGTCATTTGTTATAAGGAATACCTTATCCCACTGCTGCTGGCGGATAAGCTGCGACACACTGTTCCAGGTGCCCTGGCCAGTGGAAAGGCAGGCGACAAGAGAGGTCATAAGGATATTGGAAGAATAACTCATTAAATAACTTTTGGAAAATAATTGTCGAGTTTGTATTGTTTTTTCTGTGTAATAATTTTTGGTTTGGAAGGAAAGCAGTTAGTATAGATTAATAAATCTT
>JBDRIZ010000235.1:0-13725 GCA_043815525.1 Candidatus Woesearchaeota archaeon | reverse complement strand
GTTCATGACTCTTACAAGCTCTCTTCTGAGCCATTTTGCTGCCAATATAGGGTTTATTTCTATTGCCACTTTTTCGAATAGCTCTGCCATTCTTTTTTCTGCAGCAAGTATCTGTGCGTCTTCTGGCTTTAGCTTGTGGATGTTTACAAATTTTTTTACCTTGTCCTGGGCAAGTTCTGGCATCGAGCCTTTCACCTCATGCAGCCATTCATCTGTGATGTCTATTCTGGTTAGGTCTGGCTCGATTATGTATCCGTAGTCTTCCTCTGTCTCTTTTGAGCGTAGCGAGAATGATGTTCCTGTTTCTGAGTCCCATGCCCTTGTTTCATGCAGGATTTTTCTTCCTTCTGATATTTCCTGTCTTTGCCTTGCCACTTCGTACTTCACTGCTCTCTCTATTTCCTTGAATCCGCTGATGTTTTTTAGTTCTGTTCTGATGTATCCGCTGTCCCTTATTGACACGTTTGCGTCTGCCTTTATTATGCATGCATCTACCTCAAATATGTCGAGGTAGTTTAGTATCTCTATCAGCACTTTCATGTATTCTCTTGCCTCTTCTGGGCTGCAAAGTTCTGGTTTTGAGACAACCTCTACAAGTGGGTTGCCGCTCCTGTTGTAGTCCACAAGCACATAGGTACTTTTTTGCATGCCGCTTGGGTGTATCAGCGCTGCTGGGTCTTCTTCCATGTGTATTCTTGTCAGGCCAATTTCTTTTCCGCTGCGCAGCGTTATCTTCCCTTCTGTTGCAAGTGGCATTTCGTACTGGCTTATCTGGAAGCTCTTGCTCATGTCTGGGTAGAAGTATGACTTTCTTGAGAACATCAGTTGTGGTGATATTTTGGAGTGCGTTGCAAGGCAAAGCCTCAATGCGTAGTTTATTGCCTGCTTGTTTACTGCTGGTTTGCTTCCTGGGTGTCCGAGGCACACAGGGCATGTCCTGGTGTTTGGAAGCTCTTCTCCTGTTCTTTTGCATCCGCAGAACAGCTTTGTCTGTGTTGCCAGTTCTATATGGCATTCCATGCCTATCACTGTGTCTTCTGTGAATTTCATTTGAATCCGTTCATTAGTCCTGATAGCTTAATTGCTATTATTCCGCCAATGACCAGTGCTGCAAGCGCCAGTATTATGAGAAGGGTTTGTATGTTCATGTTCAGTATCTGGCCCATCTCTATTCTGGGCCTTGGCTTGTCCCTGAATCTCATTGGAGTAGTATTGTTTCCTTAAGGTGGTCTGCTGTTAGCATCGCTCCTACTGGCAGTCCTTTGCTTGTACCTACTGGTATGTTCATGTGCGGAAGTCCTGCAAGGTTTGGCCCCACTGTGAGTGCATCCATCATGTAGTTCTGCACAGGTGTTAGCTCTTTTATCTCTTCAAATCTTGGCGGCAGTATTGGCATTGTTGGTGTTATTACCATGTCGCTTTGCCTGAACGCTTTCTTGTATTCTTGGATAAGCATTGTCCTTACCTTCATTGCCTTTATGTAGTATGCGTCCCGAAATCCTGCCATCCTTGCGTATGTCCCGATTATTATTCTTCTCTTTGCTTCAGTGCCAAAATTCTGCCTTACTCTTGAGAAGTATTCGTTGAAGTTGCCTTCAAGTTTGTCATGCAATCCGTATCTCATCCCGCAGTATTTTGCAAGGTTGGTTGATGCCTCGCTTGCAGCTATTATGTAATATGTCGCTATCCCATATTTCATGTTTAGTGGCAGGCTTGTTTCTGAGATGGTTGCTCCTTCGCTTTCAAGCTTCTTTATGTATTTCCATACCAGCTCGCTGATTGCAGGGTCTATTGATTCCATTGCCTCTTTTGGTATTGCGATTCTTGGTTTCTGTGCTTTTTTTCGAGTTGCCCTCACTTTCAAGGATGTGCTGTCTTTTGGGTCATGTCCCTCTATCACTTGTTGGACAAGCGCTATGTCTTCGATGTGTTTTGCCATTGGCCCTATCTTGTCTAGGCTGTTTGCATAATCTATCAGCCCATATCTTGACACTCTTCCGTATGTTGGGCATAAGCCGTACACTCCGCAAAATGATGCCGGTGCAACAATTGAGCCTCCTGTGCTCTCTCCAAGGCTTACGTGGCTAAAGCTTGTTTTCTGTGTTATTCCTCCTGATCCTCCTGAAGAGCCTCCGCATGCCCTTTCCTTGTCGAATGGGTTCAATGGTTTGTCAAAGCCTATTCCGACATTTGTTGAGAAGCTTCCGAATCCGAATTCGTCCTGGCTAGTTTTTCCGATGATTATCGCGCCTTCTTTCTTCACGCGTTCAATAACTGTCGCATCAAATACAGGCTTGTAGCCTGATAGCATTTTCGAGCCTGCTCTCGACTCTATGTCTTTTACGCATATGCAGTCCTTTACGCTTATTGGAAGTCCTGCAAGCTTACCCTTTGGTTTTTTTGCTACCTGCTCTGCTTGCTTGATTGCGAGCTCTTCAGAAATGTTGTTGAAGTAGTGGTATTCCTGGTTTATCTTCCTGCATTCTTCTATAACTTTGTGGGTGTGCTCCACTATGTCTATCTCTCCTGAAATCACTTTTTGCACGAATTCGCTCGCTTTCATTTCAGTTTTTTCCTGAAATCCTCTATCTTGTCTATCTCGACTTCTGGGAAATTTCCTATGTTCCCGCATTTCTGGCACATGTCTCTTATTGTCATCCTGATATCAAGCCCTGCCTTCGGAATCTTTGTGTCTGTGCTTCCGCACTGAGGGCATATCTTTACGTACTTCATGGGAACTTGCTCATTATTGTTAGGCTTTCTCCTTTTACAAAGTGGTCTTTTAGCAGGCCTTCTTTGATGAATCCAAGTTTTTGTGTGATTCTTTTTGTTGCAGGGCAGCAAAGTGCGACGACTTTTCTGATTTTCCTTTTCTTGCACCAAGTGAGCACCTGATTGACTGCTTTTGTTCCGTAACCCTTTCCCTGGAATTCTTTTTTGATTACAAAATCCCTTAACTCAGCAACATTTCCTTCCAAGACTATTGCTGATATTATCCCGCACAGTTTTCTCTTTTCCTTTATGGCAAAAATTATGTCCTGTCTGATTTCAGTCTTATGCCCCTCTTTTAGGTACTTTTTTGTCCATGCTTTGCTGTAGCTCATACCCCTGCTTCTCCAGTAGTCTGTTAGTATCTGGCTGGCTTCGTTGTGCTCCTTTGTTTTGATTCTTTCTAGTCTCATTTAATCTTCACATACTCATTCAGTTCATCAGGATAATTGTTTATCACATCCTTTGCAGTGAATCCGAGCTCTTTTTGCATTGCCATTACTGCCGAGTCATCTCCAAGCTCGTGCAGTATGTGCGCGTCGCTGTTGATTATGAATTTCTTTCCCTGCTGCTTCACAGTCTTTATCATCTTCTGCACGATTGGGATTGTATCTTTGTCCATTTTTGAACTATGCTTTATGTATCTAAAGTTTGAGCAATTAAGTTCCAGGAGTTTGTTGTATTTGCATGCTGCAAGTGCAACTTTTTCTATATCAACCGGGCAAATCCTTGTGTATGGGTGACTTATTATATTCACATGTGGGTTCTTCATTGCAAGGATCATTGCATCTGTGTTTTTCTTTATGCCTTGGTCTTTGTACTGTTCAATCTTGTGGAATCCTGCAAGGACTACCTTTAGTTTCTTGAGTATCTTGTCATCCAGGTCGACCACTCCCCTGTCAACAATGTTTAGTTCTGCGCCAAACAGTATCTTTACTCCAAACAACCTGTCAGGTATCCTGTAGCCCATCTTGAAGTATATCTCGAGTCCTCTTCCTGTGATAAAAGGTCCATGGTCAGTGATTCCAATGATCCTCATCTTCTTTCTTCTGGCTTCAAGCGCCATGTCATGTATTGTGTTGAATGCGTGTCCGCTCTGCACAGTATGAACGTGTAAATCTATTTTCAGCATTACACTGCCCTCGGTCCCTTGAAGTATCCGTCTTTTGTCGCCGGAGAATTCTTTAGAGCCTCTTCTTGGCTTAGGCAGTCTGTTGGCTTGTCTTCGCGCATAGCGTTCTTGAGCTCTACTGGCTGGTAGCTTGGCTCAACTCCGTTCACGTCTATTTCATCAAGTTTTGAGAATGCAAAAAGCACTCCGTCAAGTTGAGGCAGGAATTCATCGATCTCCTGTTCTGTCAGTTTCAGCCTTGCCACTTCTGCGACGTGCCTTATAGTCTCCTTGTCGATTTTCATGAGAATAAAGAAGACGAAGATGGCTTATAAAAGTTTCTTTTCAGACGTTGTAGGCTCTTATTCCATCCGAATCTTCTGCAATCTGATGTCTGTAATTGACACTGAGTTTGACAAGGACTGAATATGGTTGTTTTAGGTAATTCTTAATGGCATATGTTAAACCATTGATATTGCGAGTTACCTGAGGATTGTCTTTTTGTAGTGGATCTCCGAGGATAATGCACTTGCAGCCTTCGCCCAACCTCTGCAGGCATGTCTTGAGCTCGTATGGTGTGTAATTCTGCGCCTCATCCATGACAAGGATTGTATTCTTAAAGCTTCTTCCTCTCATAAATCCGCTGTACGTGAGTTCTAAAGCCTCGCAGTCCGGTGGCAGGTATGCACCATTGATTTTTAGGTCAGGTTTCCTTTTTTCACCAAATTTATTCTCATATTTTGGATGCTTCAGCATCTCCTCGAATGGGAAATGCTTGCCCAAAACAGAATCTCTGTGCGCATCACTGTAACTTTCAAGGAAAGGCCTAAGTTTGTCATACATAGAACCCGGGAGATCACCAATCCCCCTCCTTGGTCCTCCAATTATATCATTTGGTTTTAGTAGTACAATCTGCTTGAATATACCTCCTTTTTCCTCAATCTTACGCATGCTGCGGATTCTGTCCGGGTAAAACAGAATAGAGTCTACTGCAGAGACATAGCTTAACAGAGTCTTGCCTGAGCCATGACTTCCTGCAAGTATGACCAATGATATGTCTGGACTGACCATTGCATACTGCATGGCAATGTATTGTTCCATGTCATTTGGTGCTATGCCAAGCAAGCCTTCCATCTGATGGTTACCAATAGAGATTTTCATCTGGTATTCCGGCGGGTCGAACAGTCTTACTTCAATGTCTCTTGTGTCAAGTATTCTTGTTTTTCCTTTGTTCCAGAAAAGAACTCCCTTTACAACAGCATACTCCACTCTGGAGTTACATGCATTTAGCGGTGGCAAGAATTTGATGAACTGGTTAGGGTACAGGGGTCTATTCATTATTTCCGATGCCTTTTGGGCAGGTAGATGTCTTCGATTTTCTTGTAGCTTTGCATGCAACTCTTCACTGCCAATGATTATTCCTTCATTTACAACGTCACTGTTAGCTTGCAGGAACTGGGGTTCCTGCACCTTAAGCCCCCTATTTCCGAATTTGATGTGGTATTTCTCGACGTTAGTCAGTAGAAGTGGCCTCCTATCCTCATTAGGCCATTGCTTTCTTACAAGCGCTTCTAGGTTGGTCACCGAAAATTTGCTCTCCTTAAATATGTGGTCATCTACGAATGCTACATCAAGTCCTTCAAGCATCCTGTATACATATATGCCATCCTTTGCTTCTACTTGGTTCTGTAGTTGTGATTGCAGGAACCGGAGCGTTTCTTCTGCTCCCATGCTGCCCTGGTTCTTAAGTTGGTCAAGATTCTCAACGTAAGCGAGAGGTAGCACTATCAGGTTTACTTCACCCTCAACTTGTCCTTCCAGGCCTCCAAATACGTCTGGGCCTGCCACACTATATACATCGGGAAATGGAATGAATTTGTTGTGATAATCAGTCATTTCCTCCCTCCTTTTTCGCCGTAGCCGAAGCACTTTTGGAGTGATTTGTAGTCTTCAGTGAGTATGTTTTTCGTACCCTGGAATTTGCCCTTTGCAAGTATTTCTCGTTGAAGCTCAAGCCCCAATCTTCGCAGCGTGTCCTCATATGAACCTCTCTTTTCTTGGACTACCTCACGTGCAGCACAGTATAACCTGGATTGACGGCCAGATTGTTCTTTCATCATCTCATGTACAGGATACAGAAATTCGCAAAGTGTGGAATATGCGCTTTGCTGCTGGCACTTAGCAATTGAGGTCTCAAGGCCTTTGTATACTATCTTTGCCTCTTCGAATGCAGCCTGCTCAGCTGAACCTGTGTTTGTCGCAAAATTCATGAGGCTATGCATGACTGAATATCCGACCAGCATCCCATACAGGTCCCTGTCAGGCACAACCATGCTTAGCTGGTTAAGAAGTGAATGTAGCTGCAGGCCATCCTTCATATTTTTTGATTCATGCATTCATTAAAAAATTCTTATGTACTGCAATAATTAGATGCAAAAATATGTATTAGTTTTCACTTGAGGATTTGGCTTAATTCATACAAGCTCCTTATCACCTGCTCTCCTTCCTCTTTTCCTTGCCTGTCGATTATGAAAGCTTTTATTCCAAGCTTTGTCGGGATTTCGTAGTCGTATTTCATGCTGTCTCCCACGTGGACCATCTCGCTCGGAGTGATTTTAAGGATATCCAATATTTTTTTGTAGACTACCTCATCTTTTTTCATGCTCAAAAAGTCGCTTGTTGTTGAAAATGTCCTGTCAAATTAATTGGTCACTTTGCATATTTTCAGTTTTGGCTCCATGAATTTCCTGTCAGCGTGGCTGATGACAATCACTTTGTATCTGTGGTGAAGCTCTCTTAATACAGGCTCCACATCTGCATACACGATTATGTTTTTCTCTTCTTCCTGGACAATCTTTTGCCAGTCTGCCTGCAATCCGAAATGCTCAAACCAGAACGCTATGTCCCGCCATCTTGGCTCTTTTCCGTAGAGCCTTGCATATTCTGTAGTCACTGTCTCAAACGCCCTGTCAACAGTCACATTCTTCTCCCTGGCATATAACTCAGGTATTCTCTTTCTCCAGATGATTTCGTCAAAGCTGTTGTCTGCTACTGTACCGTCAAGGTCAAATGATATGTATTTTATCATTTTATGTAGTTAAGGACTTCCTTTAGGCTGCTTCCTCTCACGATATGCTCGCATTCCTTTTCAAGTTTCTCGCTTGGGTTGAATCCTATTGCCAGTCCTGCTTTTTTGCATACCTCTATGTCATTGTCGTGGTCTCCCACATATGAGACATCCTCCCATTTCAGGCCGAGCCTGTGCATTAGCTCCTTTACTATTTTGACTTTCTCTTCTCCTCCATGTCCAAGCGGCCAGATGAATTCGCCGCTGACCTTGTTGTCTTTGATGGCAAGTTCGTTTGCATATATGCAGTCTATGCCAAGCTCGTCTTGCGCTCTTCTTGCCAAATCTTTTGGTCCTGTTGTGATAAGGGCAGTTAATATTTTTCTTGACCTGAGGTGCGAAATCACGTCTGCTGCTCCATCAACGTATTCTGCGTTTCTGACAAGCTCGTAGTATTGCGTTGCGTCCTTTCCTTTCCAGAGTTTTACAACTACTTCTTCCACTAGTTTTGCGTAGTTGTTGTGCAGGTACTGCTCTGTGAGCTTTTTTCCTTCCTCGTAAGTCCCGAATCTCTTGTGCAACTCAAGCCAGAAGTTCTTGCTCTTGAATATGACTCCATCCATGTCAAAGCATGCTAGTTTCATCTTACTATCTCGTATAGCTCTCCGTCTCTTTTTCCTGTGAGGTGTCTCCACCACACCCTTACCCAGTAGGTCATCACGTAGAAGTATCCGAGTTTTTCAAACCTTCTTATGCTTGTCTTGGCAAACGAGCTTGTGATGAATGTGTATCTTGCTATCCTTGCTGCCTTGTGAGTGAAGTCTCCGTCCTCGTATCTCCCCAGTCTTTCGTCAAACCCTCCAAGCCTGTCAAATAGTGTTCTTGTGCAGTATATCAGCCCGTTCGACCCAGGATACAGGTGGAATGCAAATGCGAGGTTCTTGAAATACATGAGCCATCTTGCAAATGCCTTGTTAGGGTGTGGTTTCACTTTAAGGCTTCCAAACCGGTTTTTCTTGAGTTGCCTTAGAATGTCTCCTATGGCGTTTTTTGAAATTGTTGTGTCTGCGTCCAGGAATATCAGGTTTTTTGTTGTGGAGTGCTTTGCTCCTGTGTTCTTTGCAACGCCTGGCTTTCTCGCGTTGACTCGCAGCATTTTCACTTGTCTAAACTTGCCGACGACTTGGTTTGTTTTGTCAGTGCATGAATCCAGGACAACTATGACCTCTATTTCCTTGACTCTGTTCTGGTATATGCTCTCAAGGGTTCTTTGTATGTAGTTTTCCTCGTTGCATGCTGGTATTATGATAGATGCTTGTGGTTTCACTTGCTGGTCCTTTCTTGCTTTGTTTATATGTGTTTCCAAGATTTTTTAGTATCTAAATAGTGATAAATAACCTTTAAATACTCGTTTCCCAAAGATTCAATTTAGATAGGAGGCATAAAATGGAATGTAAGCTTTGCAGTAACAACTTCCACGAGAGTTCGGATTCACTTGTTCTGTGCGAGCACAAAGTTGGTTTTGTACATCTTGGCTGCTGCATAGATGGCTGCAGCTGGAACAAGCAACCCTGCAAGCACTCGCTGGCTGTGTACGACAAGATATAGTTATTTCTTCTGTTGCGAGGTGCGTTTCTGAGTACGTCCAGCCTTCTGCTTGGCAATGCTCTAAGTGACTTTGCCGTTGTGCCCAAGGCACGTCCAACCTTGCGTTGGCCAAGGTGCCAGCTTACTTCGAAGCTGACGGACTTTGCCGTTGAACAAGACCCTTAGTTCCAGCAAGCCCCCATTCCTTTCACAAATGATCTGGGGGCTTGAGCATCAGCAAAACCCCTTCGGGCTCAAGGAACAAGACCCTTGGTTGTATACGACAAGATATAAGGACTACTTTTTTACAATATCCACTTTGATATGCAGCTCTTTTAGCTGCTCCTTTGGGACCTCTGACGGGCAGCCGTCCATCGGGCATTCTGCGTTCTTGTTTTTTGGGAATGCGATAACTTCCCTTATGTCGTTGAATCCGAGGAGTAAAGCTGCTATCCTGTCAACTCCTAGTCCCATTCCTCCGTGTGGCGGCGCTCCGTACTTGAATGCTTCGAGCAGGAATCCGAATTTCCTGTTTGCCTCTTCCTGGCTCAAACCTATGACTTTCATGACTCTCTCTTGTATGTCTTTTGTGTTTATCCTTATTGATCCGCTTCCAAGCTCTATTCCGTTTAGGACAAGGTCGTGCAGCAGCCCCACAACTTTGCTTGGGTCTTTTTCCAGGTACTCAAGAGATTCTGGTTTTGGTGACGAGAATATGTGGTGGCATGGAACCCATGAATTGTCTTCTTCGCTCCATTCGAACAGCGGGAATTCTGTTACCCAAAGGAATTTGAGTTCTCCTGGTTTTATTAGTTCCATTCTTCTTGCGAGCTCGTTTCTCAGCGCCCCAAGCATTGTATGCACTGTCTTGTAGCCTCCTGCCTGGAAGAATAGCATGCTTCCTTTCTTTGCCTTTGTTGCGATAAGCATTTCTTGTTGAAGTTCAATCCCAAGGAATTTCGCGCTTGAGCCCTCGAGTCCTTTTTCTGCAACCTTCATTGTGACAAGGCCTCTGCCTCCAGAGTCCTGTATGAACCTCGTCAGCTCTTCCACTTCCTTTCTTGAGAAGTCCCTGTCAGGATTCAGGCATTTGACATACTCTGATTTCTTGAATATCTCGAGGTCGCTTCGTTTGGCAATGCTTGTAACGTCAATGAGTTCAAGTCCGAATCTCGTGTCAGGTTTGTCGCTTCCAAACCTTGTCATTGCCTCGTGATAGGTGAGCCTTGGGAATTGCTCTTTTATTTCTGTTCCAATTGCCTGTCTTACTATGTGCTTGTAAAGCCCTTCAACAAGCTGGAGTATGTCCTCCTGGTGCACAAAGCTCATCTCCAGGTCGATTTGAGTGTGCTCTGGCTGCCTGTCTTGCCTCAAGTCTTCGTCGCGCAGGCATCTTGCTATCTGGTAGTACCTGTCGCATCCTGAAACCATCAATATTTGCTTGTACAGCTGCGGGCTTTGCGGCAGCGCATAAAACTTTCCTGGATTTATTCTCGATGGAACTATATAGTCTCTTGCTCCTTCTGGTGTTGCCCTCACAAGCATTGGGGTCTCGATTTCCAGAAAGTCATGTTTGTTCAGGTATTCCCTGGCAGAGCTGACTACCTTGTGCCTGAATTCTAATCTCTTTTGCATTACTGGCCTTCGCAAGTCTATGTACCTGTACTTCAGCCTCACATCCTCTCCTGCCTCTATCCTGTCGTCCACTTCAAGAGGCGGAGTCTCTGCCTTGTTTAGGATTTCAAGTTTTGATATTATGGCTTCTATCTCGCCTGTTCCAAGGTTTGGGTTTTCCATGCCTTGCTTTCTTTTCCTGACAGTTCCTGCTGCTGAGATGACATCTTCCCTTCTGAGCTTTGATGCTTCCAAGTGCGCTTCCTTGTGAGTTGTTGGGTCGAATACTATTTGTGTTATACCATATCTGTCGCGCAGGTCTATGAATATTACCCCTCCGTGGTCTCTTCTGCTGTGGACCCATCCTGCCAGTTTTACTTCTTTTCCTTCATTTGCTGTTCTTAGCTCTCCGCAGTTATTGTCTCTGTACATGGGTATGAGGATGCGACGAGGATTTATAAAGTTATTGAAAGATTCCGGAAGCGGTATTTTTCAAGAAATGCGACTTCATCGCAAAGGGCATATTTCTGATATGTTATACACTCCTTTGTATTGGTCGTGCATTGTGGCATAGCCGCTCTTGATTTTTATCTCTTGTTGGTATAGAGGTCCTGCTGTGACAAGTGTTCCGAAGCTTCCTCCAGCCTTGGTGTCATCAGATATTGCTTGGATGTTGGCCCTGTCAATCTTTTGTCCGAGAAAATCCGCGTTCATCTTGTTGGTTCTTATTATGATCATGGAGTATTTATTGTTCACCAGTGCGCTTATTGCCTGCATCTTGTCTTGGTGCCAGAGGGTGGCAGTAAATACCCGGTTGTGCTGCTTGCACATGCTGGAAAGCTTGACATAGTGCATCCTGCTGTGAATGTTTCCGACTGCCAGTCCATCGACTGAGTTTTTTTCCTCAGACAAGATCTCTTCCAGTTCGTCGTCGCTTTCTGCGGTTTTGGTGGCAAAGTTCATGCATCGGGCGGCGAATTGAATCATTTCGAAGCTCGTGTCGCTAAACATTATTGAGTCCTGGTTTGCTGATTTCGGCAGTATGAGAAATTTTATCTCATGCATGTTCTGCCTGCAGTACTCTATTGTGTATATTGATTCAGCATCTGCATGGAATATCACTGCATACTTCATTCTGTAGCCTGCAAACAAACCAATATTTATAATTTGCGAGGCTCTACCGAAACATATTTATACTCACTTTCTTGGGATGAATCACAAAAAATGAGGGTTTCGGTGATTCTGCTTTTGGTTTCCCTTCTCATCGCGGTTTCCTACCTTATTGGCAATCTTGTTGGTTTCTCAAGCGCTGGCAAAGCGTATGTGGATATTGTTAAATGCACGAAGTTTTCTCGTATGGCAGATCAAGCAAAGGCCTCTCTTGCGAAATGTGATGGGCAGTGCGAGGACCTGCGCTCACTATCTGCTTCCTACAACTCTTACCTTGAGGCATATTGCGATATTTCCTGCGATTCACTTGAAACCCGCTGCAGGTCGAGTAATTCAGGTCTGACAAGCTGGGTTGAGGGATGTGTTGATGGCAGATGGGTGGCAAAGGATTTTTGTCACAGTGGCTGCAGCGGCAGCATATGTTCCGGCACATTTGATTTTCGAGTCAGTGTAACCCCTGAACATATTGGGAATAGGGAGATGGCTGTTGTTGTCGTCACGATAATGACTGAGAAGGCTGGCCCTATCCAGGCTGTTGCTGTCGAGCTTGGTTCAACAGCAGGATACCTGATGAGTGATTCGCTTGTTACTGATGAGTATGGTCAGGTCTTTGCGATGTTTGCCCCATACAAGAGGGGTGTTGCTGTAATAAACGCAGTTGCGACTGTTGACGGCCAATACCTTCGAGATTCAGCTTTCACATTTGTAGGTTGAAAAATGGTACTGGAGCAGCTACTGAACCTGAAAAGTGTTGAAAAAAAGGCAATTAATGTTTTTTTCCTCGGCGTAGTCTATACATTCATTGGGATTATCTGCGCAAGAATAATCTTTCCTGAATACACTGGATTGATGAGCGTTGCTTTCACCAGCATTCTGTTGATACCTTCATTGTCTTTTGTCCTTCAGCTTGAGGAGAATGTTGAGATCCGTGAGAAGAAATTTGCACTTGGTGTCCTGTTTCAGGATCATAAAGACATATTCAAGCTGTATCTCTCGCTTTTTTTGGGCATCTTCTTTGCCTATGCTGTCACTGCGCTTGTCTGGCCTGGAAGCGCCATCCAGGTATATTTTTCTCCCCAGACAATAACTGCTGGTATCAGTGGTGCTGCTGTTGGCGGGCTTAGCTTTTCAGGAATCCTCGTAAACAACCTGATTGTCTTGGTGGTTTGCTTTGTTTTGTCCATAATTTATGGTAGCGGTGCTGTCCTCTTTTTGACGTGGAATGCCTCTGTTTGGGGGATAGTGGTTGGTTTTTTTGCCAAGCATGCTGCCACTGTCTCAAACAAGAGCCTTGTTGTGGCTTTTGTTCTTGCCATTGTTCCAATCCTTCCGCACCTTGTCACAGAGGCTGCAAGCTATGTCAGTGCAGCCATTGTGGGTGGAGTGGTTTCAAAGGCTGTGATTCGTGAGCAGCTTTTTTCCAAGAAGTTTCATCATATCATTACTGATGCGATTATTCTCATGGTCATGGCTGTGTTGCTGATTGTTGTTGCCGCAATAGTTGAAGTGTATGCTTTATGAGACAGAGTATCTTGACCAGCTATGTTGCTGTTGCTTTTGTTGCGACTGTCTGCCTTGTCGTGATGGCTTTTTTTCTTGGCATGTTTCCTGTAAGCGTAGGTAAAGCATCTCTTGCCAATCAGTGCGTGATCGCCCAAAGTCTTTATGACGAGCAGCTTGGGCTTCAAGAAGAGTACTGCCGAGTGAGTTTTGATCGCGACCGTTGCTACATCCATTCAGGTGAAGCGCTGAGGTACAGGAATTTTCTCGACTCCACCTGCCAGAAGTCTGGTTGCCCTTCTTTTCCTTACAGATGCCATTATAGTGAGCGCCGCACAGCTAGCTGGGTTGAACAATGCGTGTCAGGTTCTTGGGGCTACTACCAGTCGTGTCCTGGAGACTGTCTGAATGGCCTGTGCGTTGTGCAAGGTGCAGTTTCTCTGTCATCCTTTCCTTTTGGCTTGATCAGGGACACTCAGTTCGACAGCCGCATAGTTGTCGGGTTTAGTGCCTCAGACACTTATGCTGCAAATGAGATTGCCAGGTCTCTTGCTGCAGTCTCTGTTCTGAGGGATGATGCGATTGTCTCAGTAGACGAGGAGCTTGGCGCAAAGGACAACTACATCCTTGTTGGCACTCCATGCTCTAATCCAACCATCTTTGCCTTGTATTCGCAAATCAGCACTGCTGAGTCTGATTGTCTGAGTGCACATGGTCTTGGCGAGAATCAGGGATTGATATCTGCCATACACTTGAATGGTGTCAACTACATTATTGTCACAGGTTATGATGATGCTGCAGTCAGGCTTGCTGCAAGGGTTCTTGCCAACTATCAAGATTATGATCTTAACACGGATAAGTTGTGCATCACAGGCACATCACTTTCTGACCTGGAGATATATGAGGG
>JBDRIZ010000234.1:0-3911 GCA_043815525.1 Candidatus Woesearchaeota archaeon | reverse complement strand
TTTGATACGACTGATGAAGCTTACTATGGCAAAGTATCAGGGCTCTGGATTCACCCACAAAGGCCAGTTGCTGGCAGCACTGGTTGCTTCAAGTTCATAACTGTCAGCTGCACCGACCGCAATACCAAGTTGATCCTCGGAAGCCTGCCTGTCAGGACAGGGGCTGGGACTGTTGAATTGGTGATGGAACTGGTGGAACAAGCGCTGCAGTTTGTCAGACCAGAGATAGCGCTTTTTGACCGGGGTTTTGATGATTACCGACTGGTAGAAGCCCTACAGAAGGTACGGTTGCGCTACCAAATATTGTGGCGAAAGCATAAGTGGGCGAGAGCCTTCTTCAAGACAATGAAAAGAGGTGCAGTACAGGAAGTGGCACGTGAAGGAAATTATTCTAGGGATAAAAGCAAGCACAAGGTCAAACTCCGATTTGTCTTGATCAAAAAGTACAAGCGCTACAGGAATGGTAAGGCTTATGACTGGGTGTTCTGCACGAACACCCGACAGAGAAGCCAGCACTTCTACGTTGACAAGTACCGCAAAAGATGGAACATCGAAACAGCCTTCAGGGTTCTGGACAACATCCAGATAAAGACCACAACAAGAAACGAGGTTATTAGGTATTTTATCAACATGTTTTGCTGTCTCGTCTACAACCTTTGGAAATGCGCTAACTTGCTTGAGGGTAAGATAACCCTCAAGAATTTCGTGGCAAAAATCGCAAAAACCATCCGGTTTATGCAACAAGAAATTTCTAGAGACCCTGGCGGCTGACAAAACATCTTCAAAAGCACAGGATTCCACACTTCAACGAGTCAGCTTGCCGCCGCTGGCGCACGGCGAGCCAAGGGACGCTCCATCCGGGATGGCGAGCAGAGCGTAGCACCTCAGTGCTACGACCGTCGTGCCGCCAGAAGCGGCGGCACAATAAGGATAGAATATCTATTCAGAATCGAATCTACTGATACAATAAAAATCTATATAAACAAGCTGACAAAGTGATTGCGCTGGTAGTATGAAAAAGATGCACATTGCGCACAAACGGATAATCGTTCAGGTGCTCGCATTCCTCATATTGATTTTTGGTGGCTTTGTAATAACCACAAATCATCTTGGCTCAGATATTCTCCCTTTCATAAAGCCTCCAGCAACAGGCAGCGTCAAACCAAGCTATATCACGCCAAGAACAAACTACAGCGAGGTGTTTGACACATACCTTCCGGTTCGTACATGCCGTTACCTTGGCTCTGACACAAGAATATTCCGTGCATGCTCCATCCATTTCTTTACCGAAGTCCCAATCTACGGAGTGCCGCTGAGAGATTTCCTGCCGCATTTTTTCTTTTTTGTCCTGTTGGCATTCTTATTCTCAAGGCTGATGTGCGGATGGATATGCCCGCTTGGGGCAATACAGGACTTCTTGAACTGGATAAGGAACAAGGTGGGTCTATCAAGATGGAGATTACCAAAGAGATTCTACAAGTTCTTTGAGAAGTTTAGGTACATATGGCTTGCATTTCTTTTCATAATGGCAGTGGCCATAGTAATTCCAGCCCTTGGCCTTGTTCCATTACAGAGGGACCTCAACATACTCTCATGCAACACATGCCCGGGAAGGACTGTATTCCCGATAATAACTGGAGACATGCCAGGGCTGTGGTTCTTTGGCAATCCATTGCATTTTGCAATTGGGCTGCTTGGTATATCTTTCCTTACGCTCTTTTCTTTAAGCTTCTTTGGGAAAAGGCTGTGGTGCAAGATGTGCCCTAATGGGGCTATACTTTCGCTATTCAACAAAGGAAGCGCAATCACGAAGGAAAAGGACAATCTGAAATGCACCAAGTGCGGAATCTGCGAACGGGTTTGCCCAATGGATAATCCAAAGGTACTTAAAGAGAAGAACAAGAAAATTGTAAATGACTACAACTGCATTAACTGCTATAGGTGTGTAGACAAGTGCCCTGAAGACAACTGCCTTAAAGTAAAATTCTTCAAGTGGACAATATTCTGGTCGAGGTACTGCAAAAATGATAAAAAGGATAGCAAGCCTATTGAATAGCGACGAAGAGGCGGTGGAATTTGAAAAGAGATACCTTGTTAGAAGGCCAAAGCCGAGAAAGGAAGAGCTATTTGACAGATACATGTCAAGCAACAAACATGTAATCGCGGCTCTTAAGTCCAGAAGCAGGCCAATGGGCATGGAGGAGTTCGACAGTATATTTATAACAAATGACAGGGTAAAAGAGCTTGAGAAGCATAAAAAATCTGGCAGAAAAATTATTGGAACCTTCTGCAACATGGTGCCTCTAGAGCTGATTTATGCCGCTGGGGCAATACCTGTTAGGCTGTGCAGCGGCTGCAAGGATGCAATAAAGGCTGGAGAAGAAATATTCCCAAAGGACTCATGCAACCTCATCAAATCATCCATCGGCAACATAATGCAGGACCAACCATACTCTAGCCTGTGTGATGCAGTTGTGATACCAGCAACCTGTGACGGCAAAAAAAAGATGGGAGAAATACTAAATGAATACAAAGCTGTATGGGTTATGGAGCTGCCGCAAACAAAAGACCGAATGCTTGGAAGGAAAAATTGGCTCTCTGAAACACACATACTAAAAAGGCGGATTGAAAGACTTACAAAGACTATAATAAACAGAAAAAACCTTGAGAAAGCAATCAGGCTGACGCACAACAGACACGATGTAGTTAGGCGGTTTTTACACATAAGGAAGGAGAAGCCTTGGGTGATATCCGGAAGCGACAGCCTGCTTGTGATGCAGGCATCATTCTTTGATGATATAGAAAAGTGGACTGGAAAGGCAGAGAGGCTTTGTCAGGAACTTGAGATGTCTAAGCAGGAAAAAAATCCTATCAGGATCCTTGTTACAGGGTCGCCAATAATCATACCGAACTTCAAGATACCCCTCACGATCGAGCACTTCAACGCAGTCATAACAGCGGATGAGACATGCGCGGGGATTCAATACCTCTACGACCCCGTAGAACCAGACGAGTGGAACATGAGCGAAATGCTGAAAGCAGTAAGCGAGCGCTACCTAATGCCATCAGTCTGCCCGTGCTTCATCAAAGCAGAGGACAGGATAGACAAGCTCCTTGACATGATAAAATTATACAACGTCGAAGGAGTTATATATCATAATTTAAGGCTGTGCCTGCTGTTTGACGCAGAGTCAGCAAAAGTCAGAAGAGTCTTGGAGCAAAAAGGAGTGCCATTCCTATATATCAACACGGACTACAGCAAGGAAGACACAGGGCAACTAAAGACGAGGATAGAAGCCTTTATCGAAATACTGGAGTCAAGGAGATGACAGTTTCATTCTTTAAGCCAACAAAAAGAAAAGTTTTCGTTTGGACACTACTATCATTATTTTTTCTTCTTTACATACCAATGATTCAGTGCAGGGAGAACGTTGACGTTGCCAAAGCAACATGCACTGAAATGAGCATGTGCAAGACTGACTACTACTCTTCAATTATTGGAATGATGATAAACTACCGCACAAGACTCTGCCCAGCAGACACTGCTCACCCTGCAATCCTCTGGCTTTTTACAGGTTTTATAATTGCAGCAGCCTATGCGATTACATGCGCAATAGACCACTACTACGAAAAATACCGCAACAAATAGTTGTCTATACTTAAAATCTCAATTTTCCACCATTCTATGAATAGTGGTGAAAGATCAGTGGAAAATTGAGGGTCAACCGGGCGACCGACGAGCATGCCTTCGGTCTTTGACCGGTCGGTTTTCGCTTGACAAAAGGATTGTGTTTTCACCATGAACCTGCTTTGTCATCTGGCAAAGTTTTTTATATTCGAATGGAAAGGGCATTCAGTATGAAGTTTGAGTTTTTTGAGCATACTGCTGACGCCAAGTTTCGCGCTTATGG
>JBDRIZ010000233.1:0-4847 GCA_043815525.1 Candidatus Woesearchaeota archaeon | reverse complement strand
GATGTTTTTTTGCAGCTTGCTGCGTGCATCACAACGAGGAAATTTGTTGTTTCAACTTGCGAGGAGCTTTCATTTCCCTGGAAGAAAAATCCCTCTCTTTCCAGAAGGATTGATTGTCTTGCGAAAAAGCACAAGGTCTCTGTGGTTGGTGTTGGCATAAATCCTGGTTTTGCCATGGATGCTCTTCCCATTTTTCTTGCAGGTGTCTGCCAAAATGTTGATTCTGTTGTTGTAATAAGAAGCCAGGATGCGAGAAGCAGGAGGCTTCCTTTCCAGAAGAAGATAGGTGCTGGTTTTTCTGTTGGTGAATTCGAAAGGTTGGTTAGGCTAAGAAAAATCAGGCACGTTGGTTTTACAGAGTCTGTGCAGATGATTGCTCACGCCTTGCGTTGGGAATTGACTCAGGTAAAGGAGGTCATCCAGCCTGTTGTTGCCTCAAGGACTGTGAAAAGCAAGTACCTCTCTGTATCAAAGGGCAAGGTCTGCGGCGTCAACCAAGTATGCATGGGATTTGTTGGTAAAAAGCTCAGGGTGACTCTGCGTCTCCTGGCATATCTGGGCAACACGAATGCCTGCGATGAGATCAGGATCAATGGGGACCCGTTTATCCGTTCTGTTGTTGATGGAGGAATTAATGGCGATCTCGCAACATCTGCTATAGCTGTCAACTGCGCAACAAATATTATCAACTCAAGGCCTGGCTTAAGAACTATGCTTGATATTGGGTTGCCCTGTCATCCGAACATGTGCTTGTAGCTTTTGTCAATCTTTTCTTCCTGGCTGACCTTTGAGATTGCCCTGATGAAATCATCGTGCACGATTCTTGTTCTCCTGTTTCGTATCGCGAAATATCCTGCTTCTGTGCATACTGACTGTATCTCTGCTCCAGAAAAGCCCTTCATCTTTATTACTAAGGAATCGATGTCAACTCCTTTTTCAAAGGTCATCCTTCTTGTGTGTATCTTGAATATCTCCTCTATTGCCTTCTCGTTTGGCAGCAGTACCTCTATCAGCCTATCAAGCCTGCCTGGCCGAAGGATTGCAGCATCAAGTATGTCCTTTCTGTTTGTGCACCCGATTATTTTCACGTCTCCAAGGTGTTTGAATCCGTCGATCTCGGAGAGAAGCTGCATGAAGGTTCTCTGCACCTCTCGCTCGCCGCTGGTACCAAGGTCAAGCCTTGTTGCAGCAAGGGCATCAAGCTCGTCTATGAAAACTATTGATGGTGATTTTTCTCTTGCTAGCTGGAATATCTCCTTTACAAGTTTTGCTCCTTCTCCTATGAATTTTTGTACCAGCTCGCTTCCAACAACCTGTATGAATGTTGAGTCTGTGCTGTAAGCAACTGCTTTTGCAAGCAGTGTTTTTCCTGTGCCTGGGCTTCCGTGCAGGAGTATCCCTTTCGGAGGGTTTATTCCCACCTTTCTGAACAGCTCCGGCTTTTTCAATGGCAATTCGATTACTTCCTTTATCTCGCTTGCCTGTGACTCAAGCCCTCCGATGTCTTCCCACGAAACCTCTGGCTTTTCCACAATCACAAACCTTTCTACGTCGAATTGCTTGCTTGAGGAAATCTTCTTGATTATTGTTAGGTTTTTTTGCTCTGCGAGCACTGTGTCTCCTGCAAGTATTGGCTCGCAGCTTTCTGCGACATTCACCATGAATAGGCTTCCGTTCGGTATCCTGATTACCGCGTTCTTTCCGTGATGCTCCTTCACTTCGCAGACCATTAAGGGGCAGCTTTTGAGCCTGCCTATCTCGCTTCTCAGGTTGTCAAGTGTTTCTTTCAGAATCCGGTTTTCATCTTCCAGTTGGGATATGTAGGTGCTGTAGTCGTAGGCTATGCTGTCGACCTTGTTGTTTGCTGTCATCCGCCTCTCTAGAAATACTTGCGTGTTTATAAAGGTTGTTGCTACCTCCAAGGCAAGTTTTAAATACTGATTGGCAAAACTTTTGTTTTATGGTCGACGAAAGAGTAAAGAGGCTTGCGGATATTCTTGTGAATTATTCCATCTCTGTAAAGAAGGGCAGCAGCATTAAGATTAATTTTGGGATTGACGCAAAGGATTTGGCTCTTGAGTGCTACAGGCTGATAATAAAGAAAGGTGCTCTTGCCAGGGCTGATTCAATTGTTCCAGGATTTTCGTACACTTTTTTCAAATATGCTTCTCTTGAGCAGCTTAATGTATTCCCAAAATTGGCGATGTTTGAGGCAAAGAATATTGACGGCGTGATTTCCATAGGCGCTGACTATAATACAAAGGAGTTTTCGAATATCGATCCAAAGAAGGTTGCGTTGCGAAGCAGGGTTGTGAACCCGATATCAAAGGTTATATTAAAAAAAGATAACTGGGTTGGCTGCGAGTATCCCACTCACAGCCTTGCGCAGGACGCAGAGATGTCTCTTGAGGAGTTTGAAGATTTTGTTTTCAATGCGTGCCTGCTTGACTGGCAGGCGCTTGAGAAAAAGCAGGCTGCAATTAAGAAAATCCTTGACCGCGGCAGGAAGGTTAAAATTATCGGAGAGGGAACTGACCTCACTTTCAGCATTGCCGGCAGGGAATCTATAAACTCTTCTGGCAAGAGGAATATGCCTGATGGCGAGGTTTTCATGGCTCCGGTTGAGACAACAACAAACGGCCACATAACCTACACGTATCCTACTATCAGGAGCGGTGTTGAAGTTGATGGCATCAGGTTGGAGTTTAGGAATGGCAGGGTTGTTAAGGCGTCTGCTAAAAAGAATGAGCGATTCCTCAAGGCAATGCTTGACACTGACAGGGGCGCAAAGTACCTTGGAGAGTTTGGCATTGGGACTAACTATAAGATTACGAAGTTCGTCAAGCAGATTTTGTTTGATGAGAAGATTGGTGGCACTGTCCATCTTGCGCTTGGCATGGCATACAAGGAAGGTGGCGGCAAAAATGAGTCTGCATTGCACTGGGACATGATTAGGGACTTGAGGATTGGTGGCGAGATTTGGGTGGATGATTTCTTGCTGCAGAAAAATGGCAAGTTCACTATCAGATTCTGATGAATTCCTGCGGTTTTGACAGCAGTCTTGCTTTTCTGTCAACAAATACCATGTCCTCTATTCTTATCCCGTAGCTACCTGCCCTGTAAAATGCCGGCTCAACAGAGATGATCATTCCTTTTGTCAGTCTATCCTTGCTTTTTTCTCCAAGATACGGCAATTCGTGCACTTCTATTCCCACTCCGTGTCCTGCTGCGTGCGTCAGTCCTCTTCCAAGGATTCTTTTTGCGTCTTTGTAGATTTTTTCTGCTTCTGCACCATCTGTTGATTCGTTGATGAGTCTGTCTTGGCAATCTTTCACAAGCAAAAACATGAGTTTTTCCTTTTTTGTTGGATTTCCGACATAGTATGTTCTTGTCAGGTCTGCGCAGTATCCCTTGTATTTCACTCCAAAGTCAACTATGCAGAATCCTTTACTTATTCTTCCCTGTGCTTTGTGGTGCGGCACTGCTGCGTTCTTTGCGCTTGCGACAACAGGCTCAAATGCTGGTTCGTATCCTGTTATCTCGCTTCTAATCTTCAGGAATCTTGCTGCTTCATTCTCAGTTCTAAACTTGGAAAATTCTTGTTCGCATTGCTCAAGTATTTGCTGCGTTGCCCTGCATGCCAGTCTTATCCTGTGTGCTTCCTCGTCTGTCTTGACAGCCCTGAGTTTCTTGCAGTCTTCTGATATGTCAACTATCCTTGCTTTCAGCTGCTTTCTAATTGCCTCTGCCTGCCTGCAGCTTGTGTTTTCCTTGTCTATCCCTATTGTTTTCTTGCTGCCAAAATATTTTCTGCATTCTTCGGTTATTCTGCCTTTTGCCTTTACTGCGTTGCAGCATATGTTTCTTGTGTAGTCAAGCGGTGAGATTATTGCCTTGTATTCTTTTTGCCCTATTGCCAGCGCTCCTGTTGCGTTGCACTGGGTGAAGTAAAAAAAATTTGGGCTTGTGCTTGGCAGGATGCACGCATGTATCCCTTTCTCCTTCATTATTTTCTGCAGTTCTGTTATTCTCATGATTGTCTCTTCTGACCCTGCGTGTTTGTGTTCCCCCTTATGTTTTTTGCCTTTGGTAGTTTCTCCTAGTGAAAAAATTGAGGGAAAGACTGCAAACCCCTGTCATCACTGAAGAGTATACTGCGAGGTACATAACCTATTTAAACTATTTAAATTATGCTGCGAAGGAAATGAAAAAAATTGTGTTGACGAATGGTTTGCCAGTGCTTTTGTCTTACAGGAACAGCAGGACTGCAGCGCTTCTTGTTTGCGTGAATGTCGGTTCTGCTTTTGACTCAAAACCAGGAATATCACATTTTGTCGAGCATATGGTTTTTGAAGGCACGAAGTCAAGGACTGCCTTTGAAATTACTAACTCTATTGAGGGTATTGGGGGAGAGATTAGCGCCTACACTTCAGTTGAGCGCACCTGCTTCTATGTCAAGGTTCTTCCCAAGCATTTGGCTGCTGCTGTTGATGTGCTGCTGGACATAATGATGAACCCTGTTTTTGGTGCTGCGGCTATTGATAAGGAGTGCAAGGTGATTTTGAGCGAGATCAAGCTCAAGCATGATGAGCCTCGTTTCTACCAGTGGGAGCTTTTCATGAGGTCATTGTTCAAGGATCATCCTGTTGGTAGGCCGATTATCGGCAATTCCAAAAGTGTTGGCTCTGTCTGCAGAAAAGACCTTGTTGGTTTCTTCCGGAGGTTTTATGTTGCTTCAAATATGCGCTTGGCGTATGTAGGCCCAAAGGTTGACAAGGGATTGTTCAATTCTTTTTCGGGCATTGCCGCAGGCAAGAGTCATAAAAGTTTTCCTGACCCTGCAGGTT
>JBDRIZ010000232.1:0-3879 GCA_043815525.1 Candidatus Woesearchaeota archaeon | reverse complement strand
CCGTGTCGCAAAGCCTGACCTTGTGGTTTTTATCGGAGAGGCTATAACAGGCAATGACTGCGTAGAGCAGGCAAGGATGTTTTCGGAAGCTGTCCAGATTGATGCCATCATCCTCTCAAAGGCTGATGTTGACGAGAAGGGCGGTGCAGCGATTTCAATCTCCAAAGTGACAAACAAGCCTATCCTGTTTCTTGGCACTGGCCAGGGCTATGAGGACTTAAAGCCGTTTGATCCCAATTTTGTTGTGCAGAGCCTCGGCCTTGAGGCCTAGAATTCAACGAAGTGCAGGGGTCTTCTTGAAAGCCTGATTGTTGCCTTGCTGCCTGCGTCGAACTTGTACTCCTTGCTCACTCCATCTATGACAAGCATTCCGTCGTGCATTCCGCTATGCACTGTCAGCTTGTCTTTTTGTGTCAATACGCCTTGGAGCTTTTTTGGATTGTAAAGCCTTCCCCTGTACGGCTCTCTGACGATGTAGCCAAACTTTTTTTCTGTTATTGGTATGGGTTTTCCTCCTGCTGACTTGTACCATGCGTTTGTTCCTGCTGGCGCTGCGACTATGACTCCGCTGCTTTTCTGCAATTCTCCAAAAAGCCAGTACTTTGCTGTGTGGTGGACATTCCTGTCACCGATGAATATTTCATTGACAGCGAGTTCCAAGATCTTTCTTTTGTCGATTGTTGCTTCCAGCCTCCAAAGATTTGTGATTTTGTGCGTGCCTGCAAGCATTCTGTCGATTCTCTCTTGGAAATTGAACCTGTCTGCCCTTGAGTAGAATCCCTCGTTTTTTTCTCTATCGCAGTTCACTGAGAGTATTGGCGTGTCCTTTGCAAAGTGTGTTGCCCTAAGAAATGTTCCATCCCCACCTTCTGTGATGACAAGGTCAGCATTGAACATTTTTTTTGTGGTCTTTGTTCTGTAAATGTACCTGCTTCTTATTCCTCTTTCTTGCAGAACTTTCGCAATTTGTTTAAGCGTCGGGCATCCTGGAAAGCTGTACACGACAAGTGCGCTTCTTATCCTCATACATCCTGGTTTTGGATAGTGCTATATAAAAATGGCGTTTAGAGGTACTGCAGAATCTCTCTTAAGTCCTTCTTTTTTATTACCACGTTGCACACGCTCTCAAGCTCTTTTGATTTTGGGTTGAAAGCTATTGAAAATCCAGTTTGCCTTGCTGCCTCTATGTCGTTTGTGCTGTCGCCAACAAATGCCACCTGTTTTAGGTTAAGCTTTTCTTTTTTTGCGATCATCTGTATGCCTTGCAGCTTGCGCTCCCAATCATACTGTGTTGGCTCCCAGCTTGCTATCCTGCCTTGCTCATCGAATGTTATCTTGTTTATCAGTATGTCCGAAAAATCGTGTTCTGGAAAAAGAATGTCTATCACAATGGACAATGACCCTGAGACTATCGCCAGCGTGTAGCCTCTTTCTTTTAGCTCTTGTATTGTCTCTGCTGTTCCTTCTGTTAATTTCATCGCTCTTATCGATTTCTCAAAGTCTTTTTTTGTTATTCCAAGGTTTATCCACTGTTTTATGTCAGAGTCCACCCACTCCTTGTATGTTATCTGCTTTGATTGGTACAGTTTCCATTGCCTGCGCTGGTATTGTTTTGGCACTCCAAAGGCGTTGTGCAGCTCTGTCCAGATGTATTCCGGGATGTCTATTAAGACTCCATCCATATCAAAGCATACTAGTTTGTAGCGCATTGCAGAAATTGCCTGTTTTTATTTGCTGATTTCGTTCTCAATCTTCTTGAGGCTGTTGTCAAGAGTGACAAACAGGTTTATGTCTGTTGAGTCTGAGGCATATATCTTGTCTGCGACAAGCTTTGCCTGTATCTCATAGCTTTTGTTATGCACTTTCTTTACAGTCAGGTGCAGTCCCTGAAACCCAGGTGTGATTTTTGACAGTCTTTTTGTGTAGTTGCCTACAATCTTTTTTACTACAACCATGATTGCAGGTTCGAGTTCAGAAAAGCCGGTGAGTTCAATACTACCCCCAAGCTGCAGAGTGTCTGCCATTTGCTATACATATTTTCTTTATTCCTGACTATAAATACTTTTCGAAAATGATAACGTAAAGATTTTTTATGGGGCTGCCTGTTTTTCCTGAGGTTTCTTGGTTAGAGAAGGGATTTTCCATGTTGTGACAATCAGGTCTTTCTCCTAGAATCTCATTTCTTTGGGTCGTATTCCTTCAACCGGTTGAGACGCTCGTAGTCACCAACCCTTGAACCGTCTGCTCCCTCTTTTTGTCAACCGATTTAATGTCTGATCAATTATTCAGAAGCAAGAGAGAGTTTTAGTCAGAAATCCCTATGTAAATTCTCGAAGATTCGTACGCATTTTCTGCTGTACAGTTGTGTTTTGAGCAAGCCACAATCTCACAAACGCACTCTGAAGTTGTTAAACCTCCAAGGTACTTGATGCGCAGAAAAAAAAGTTTGCTTTCCTTAGGCGCAATATCGTCGACTGCAGAAATCTGTGTTATATTGAAATACATCTCAGGTTGAAGCACCTCTTGTTGTAGGCTTTTGCATTCGAAGAAATTAATTGATACATCCTTTGCAACAGACTCGTTCTTGTTATAGAAGCCAACAACGAATTCAATATCTCTTGTATTCTTGCCAAAGTCGAGACGCCTAAACGAGAGGGGTTCGTCCGCAGTCAAGGGCAGCTGCGGGCACATTAACCAACCTTTTTTGCTAAGAGTCTCCACATCAGTACCAACATTGCACGCGCTTGGCACTGCTTGGTAGTTCAGTGTGACAGGATCGCACATAAAGACAATGTCCATTGTGCAGAGGCTATTTGCCAAAATATATCTATAGGCATAGAAACCAGTTGCTAGAATCACGATGAGCGAAGCAATTATCCAGGTAACGAGCCTCATCATGTATTCTTGGGCATGGTTGTTTATTAAATTTTCGGGCTACATAATTTTACATCTAGAAAAGATTAAAAACACTGCGGAACTATGACTTATTTATGCGCAAGGTTATTGGTAGCGGAGCTGAAGCAATAATATATCTTGACAAGGACGTTATAAAGGACCGTGTCAGGAAGGGCTATCGCATTGAACAGATAGACTCAAGGCTTCGCAAGTCCAGGACCAAGAGGGAGGCAAAGGTGATAACCACTTTGCAGAATCTTGGGTTTTCGAGCCCTAAGCTCGTGAATTGTGATGACAAACAGCAGATTGTGATGGAATTCATTGACGGCCAAAAGCTTCGTGACGTCCTCGAAAGCCTGGATTACAAGGCGCTTTGCGAGCAGGTCGGACAAAAAGTTGCTTTCATGCACGCTGCAGGAATAATCCATGGCGACCTTACCACCTCCAACATGATTTTGAAGGATGAGGAATTGTATCTTATCGATTTCGGCCTGAGTTTCTTTTCAAAGAAGGTTGAGGACATGGCTGTGGATTTGCACCTCTTGAGGCAGGCTCTTGAGTCAAAGCACTACAGGATCTGGAAAGAATGTTTTGAGTCTGCACTTGACGGTTACAAGAAGCAAGGTTGTTTAGAGGTCTTAAAGCGTCTTGAGCTGGTGGAGCGTCGCGGACGCTACAAGGGTAAGGGTTGATTAGCTGTCTCCGTTGTCGTTAACAAACACTGCGGCAGCAATGGCTGTAGTCCACCTGCCGTTCTTGTCAGCTCTCGCTCCTTGGGTCATGTTTGAGGCCCGAAGGAAATGCCCGCCCATGCGGAACAATTTTTTTCGCTCATCCCAGTCAGTGTTCACGTCAAACTGGATTCCCAGTGTGCTTGCAAGCATCGTCGCAGCTAAGTCTTCTGCATAGTCTCCTGCGACTTTTGAGCTGTGGCCGTATTGATGGTGTTCTGATAGGTAGCCATAGGTATTGCTGTCTTTTGGG
>JBDRIZ010000231.1:0-8248 GCA_043815525.1 Candidatus Woesearchaeota archaeon | reverse complement strand
TGACAGTACTTTTTTGCCATTTCCACACTGGTCTTCAGGCTTATCATGTGGCCTGGAGAGACAATCACAGGGTTGCTCTTGTCCTTAAGCTTCACCTGCTTTGCCACTGCTTCCTTTTCAATGTACACTGTGTCATCGCGTATGCTGCCGCAGAGCAGGCTGTCAGCTATTCCTATTGTTGGCTTGTTAAGGAGCAGGCCAATGTGGCACGCGATGCCGAATTTTCTTGGATGCAGTATTCCGTTGCCTCTTATCATGATCAGGTCAGGTTTTGTCGTGATTTTTTCGTATGTTTCCAATATGATTGGAGACTCCCTGTAGCTCAAGAATCCAGGTATATAGGGAAATGTTGCCTCTGAAATAGAGTATTTTTGTTCCAGAATCTCTTTTGTTTTAGAGTGTATTATGACTATCGCGCATACTATCTTGTTTTCACTTGCTACCCTGTCTATTCCTGCCACAGTGTCGTAGCTTGAGAATTGGTCTTTGACTGTGACTTTCTGGGCAAGTCTTTCTTGTTCCTCTTTGAGTTTTGCCAGGTCCAAGCCCTATCACTTCCTTGTAGAGTGCGACGATTCTCCTGCTTGCCCTAGGTCCGATTTCCTTTTTAAACCTTTCTGCAGCTTGTCTTATGCTTATCCTTTTTTTCCCGCATACCAGCTTGTCTGCGATTGTGATTATCTTCTCCTCCTTTGATACTGGCATGTAGTCTCTTGCAGGTATTGGCAGTTTTTGTCTGATAATATCATCTCTTGTGATGCCTCCTCCGAGGTGTCTTTCAGCTACCATGGCTTCTTTCTTAAGGTCCTCTTTTCTGAGGATTCGTCCCCCCTCTATCCCATGCCTGGCGCTGTCTTTCCAGGGAGGGCAATTGAATCTTCCTATGTCATGCAAAATGCTTGCTGTTCTCACGAATTTTTTGTCAACCCTTGGGATTAAGTTGCACAACTCAAGAGCGACCTCTGCCACTTTTCTTGAATGGCTAAGGACTGCTCTGTAGCTTTTGGTTGTTGTGCTGTGTTTTTTCAGAATTCGCAGTGCCTCGCTTTGTAGCATAATTAAAGAAGGGTGACTTTCCCAGTCACCCACACCATATCAAGCCGACTTCATTTTTATTGCGCTGGTCAAGCGCATATTTTGCTATCGGTAAATGCTGTTGTCAAGTCTAATCAGGTTCCTGTCGTCTCTATATTAGTAGGCAATTATGTATACTAATATATAAGTATTATTGTGATGTAAAATATAGAATTATCCTATGCTTCATTGATCGCTGCTATAAGCATAACTGCAAGGTCGCTGAAATTCTCGCACTGTCCATTGCACTGGACAAGACCCTGCCACTTTGAATTCACATTCTGTTCGTTTAACTCCACAATAAGCCTGTTTGTCTCACTTAGGGAGTCAGAGAAATAAATCTGGTTTTTTCCATTCCACAGCTTGTATGTCTGTATAATTGAATGGATTGCTGCATTTTTCTTGCTTTGGTCATCAAGCATTGATATTGCATCTATCATTGATATATAAGTTGTGTCGCTGCATCTGTCAAACACGCAGTCGATGATATTCTGCCAGGAAGCTTTTATTTCAGCTATGTTCTGATTCTGCATCTCCTTGTTGATAAGAGAGGCTCTCTCTGCTGTGAGCACAAGGTCTCCTGCATTTGAATAGTCCCTTAACTTCAGGATTTTGCTGATGAGGTCTGTTGAGTTGAGGATTTTTTTTGCTTGCACCTGATTTTCTTCCTTTGTCCCGACAATCGCATTTCCTGTCGGAGTTTTGTTGTCAACGAGTGATGCCAGGAGTATGAGGCACACAATAATTATTACAGCTAATGCCCCTATTGCGATAACGCGGCTATTTGATTTGTGTTTGTTGGAAATTCCCTTGTGTTGGATTCCATCCCATTCTTGCTTCATCTGGCAGAATGACTGTTGATTCGCTTATATAAATCTTGCTGAGCATAAAAACAAATCAATCTCTTATCTCTATTGTGGAATAGAAAAATTTATATACCTCCTGTGCAAGTTTTGTTATCATTGAATTTTGCTATAAAAAAAAGACAGCGATGGTGATTAAATGACTGACATATCGAAAAGGACCATACTTGTTCTGCTCATCCTTGTGGTTGTGTCATCTCTCATTAGCACTTGGGCATTTGTTACAAGTGTTAATGCGCCGCAACATGTTATTGTAAGATCCACAGGCACGAGCAGTTCTACTGCTGATTTGCAGTTGAGAATCCAGAACCCTGCAGTCAGTGCGTCAAGCGCTGACATGCAGCTTGAGATCATTGAACCCAGAGGAGGCTAGAAAATGGATGAAATATCTAACAGGACACTTGCAATCTTATTGATAGGTGCCATAGTCATATCGCTTGGCGGCACTTTGATAAGCTTAAACAAGCTTGGCAAGATAAAAGTAATGACCTTAACCGGCTTTGCTGGCACTAATCTTACACTTGGCAACGTCTCTCTTGAGATTACTGACCTTACCTGGATTAACTTTTCTATCAAGAGATGTAATTTCGGCACTGGATACATCGCAGGCGCATCCACCTTTTGCGATATGAACTCTTCTGGTCGCATGTCGTCTGGATGCATTGGATTCACTGCAAACACAGGCTGCAACAGCGCTTTCGAGATAAGGAACATTGGCAACAAGAACGTCAGCTTAAACATTTCCTGGGCTCTGAGCGGCCCAAACTTTTTGAGTGATACTGCAGGAAGGCTCTATTTCAGGATGGGTAACGGAACTAACGGCACCACTCATACGTCGCAAGGCTGCAGAGTAAGTTTACTTCCTCTGACTTGGACGCAGGTCACAGCAAATGGCTACCACAATGAGACCTGTGCAGATTTTACAACAGTTTCGACTAACCAGTATGTGCATATGAATGTTAGGGTCAACATAACCAAGACTGCCACTGCAGGTTACAAGTCTAACAGGATTTATGCATACGGCAAGACCAAGTAATTTTTTTTTTATGTTATCATGCAATCGCGTATGGTTTATTTTTTTTCTTTTGATGATTTGCATGCCTGTCGCTTATTCTCCTTTTGTTTCTCCAGGAAAGTACCAGTTTGACTTTGTCCCTAACCTTGAAAAGGATCTTCATTTTCTTGTCGGAGGTTCAGGCAGGGTTAATGTGACCTTGAGTGGTGGCATTGCCCAATACGCACAGGTGACTAATATGCAGTGGGTAGACCGTCCAGGAAGCCTTTCAGGATGGCTTGTCACAGTGCATATGAAGCTGCCAGAGTTCATAGAGACCCCTGGCAGAAACGAGATGGACTTGAGAGTCATGGAAGTAAGTGATGATGGGTCTATGATCTCTGCTGCTGCAGGAGTGATTGCTCCAATCTATGTTTTTGTTCCATACCCGGGGATTTATGTTATCACGTCATTTGCTGCTCCAAGCGTTAACGAGAACGAGACTGTTGATTTTGTCGTGACTGCATCCAACTATGGCTATGAGAACATTTCCTCTGCGTATGCAGAGATTGATGTTCTTGACTCATCTGGTGATCTTCTTACCAGCCTAAAGACACAGTCTTCTGCCTTGCTCTCCAGGATGACTTATAAGGAATTCAATGCAAGCTGGCCCACTGTTGGATATCCTGTAGGTCCCTATTCTGCGAATGCCAGGTTTTACTATAGGGACAACGTGTCTTCCATGAGTTCCAGCTTCAACATTGGCTACCTTGTGGTTAATATCTTAAACTATTCCAGGACAGTCCAGGCAAATTCAATAAGCCCTTTTGATGTAACGATACAGAGCGGCTGGAATTCTCCTATTGATAATGTCTACGCTGTAGTCGAGCTCGAGGGCAAAAGCTTCCAATCGCCATCTGTGAATTTGAAACCCTGGGAAAAAGCAACAGTCAAATGCTATGTGGATACAAATGAGATTCTGCCTGGAAAGTACAAATTTGTAATCTCAGTGCATTACAAAGGCTCTTCAAACCAACTGGATTCTGAGATAGAAGTCTTGTCTCCTGAAAAGCCAGGCTTCCTTGAGAGTCCGGTCTGGATTATCGGGACAGTCACGGTCCTTTCTCTTATCCTCATTGCATTGGTTGTGTTGACAATTATTCTTGTATCAAAAAGGAAGCGCCGAAAATGAGGCCTAAGGTTTTTGCAGTAGCCTTGGTAGCAGCAGTGGCTGTTGCTGTCTCCCTCACTGCGATTTTCTACAGCTTTTTCCATGTTGTTGATATTGTGTCCAAGCCTATGAAGATTATTGTTGATGATTATATCGGGCTGGATGCCAATAGTATTAACCTCAGTTTTGGCGCTGTGCCTCCTGGGGATTCAAGCCACAAGTTGTTTACAGTGCGCAATGTTTATGGCAAGGATGTGCGCGTTAAGATTAAGCCTGAAGGTGAATTCCGTGATTGGGTTTCCTTCTCTCCCAACAATTTCGTGCTTTTGCCTGATGAGTCCAAGCAGATTAAGGCTTCTGCGAAGGTTCCTGAAAATTACCAGATGAACAGGACATTACATGGTGTATTTAGCGTTGTTTTTGTTAGGTCCTGGTAATTTTGCTTGATTCTAGATGAATTGTCACTAAAATCTCATTTTCCACCAGTATGTTTCACTGGTGGTTGACTTCGATTTACGCTCAAGTGGAAAATGAGAACAAGAAAATCGACCGAGCGAAGCGAGCATACCACCAGTCTATTTGACATGGTCGATTTTCTTTGATTTTTTGGGCAATGTTATTATATCTATATCATAATGATACCTTTTAGATACATATTACTTAGTAGTTTTATTACAATAAATTTATATAGTAACATATCTGATACATATTTGATATAATGTCGCCATCTCTATTGCACATCCGTGTCGGAAAGGCTTTGAAAAACGAGATGCAGGAACTGATAGACAGCGGGCTATTCAGCAATCAGGCAGAGATAGCAAGAGAGGGTATAAGGCACATAATACTGAAATATAAAAAGAAGGAAGATGATTAGGATGTCAAACAACTGTATTGCTGCCCTTGCAGTACTTTTTATCATTGTCTCGCTTCTTTCAAATCTCATAATCTATCATGAGGCAGAACCCAGGCCTGCAAAACCAACTGGTAAGTCCTATGAAGAGGCATATCTCTATGTTTGCATCAACGCTCCTGCAAGACTTAATGTGTCATGCGACGCAAACGTCACAGCCTATTATAATTACACATGCATAGCCAAGAATGACGACCTTGACATGTCTCTTCCCACTGTGTCATGCAGCTTCCCCGGCTGCTCGGTTTCAACTGCGAACTCCTCTTTTATTGTGATAGCAACCCCTGACAACTCTCATGTGGGTAACCAGAGTATGGACATCACTGCCAACGATAATGTCGGTTGTATCAACAGCATTTTCAACTACACTGCAAACTTCTCTGTGTTCTTCAACTATCCGCCACTAATAACAAGTTATCAGCCAAATGAGTCCAAGCTGCCTGAGTTCCCGAATTTCAATCTTGAGGAAAACAAGTCAGTGAGATTCAATGTGTCCTTTTTTGAGTTGTTGGACGAGCAGGTCGCTGTCGCATGGTATGTTAATCATACCCTTCGAAACCAGACACTAAACGCGTCCTCCCCTGATTACTACGTGTTCCATACTAACTTTTCGTCGTGGGGAGTCTATAGTGTCATGCTTGTGCTCAGCGATGTATTCAACCTGCAGAGTACAATCAACTGGACAGTTAATGTGACCAATGTCAACAGGCCTCCGGTTTTCATCGCCAATCTTCCAAGCCAGTCCTGGTTCAAGGGCCAGATAAAGGGTGCTTTCTATTTGAATGACTATGTGTATGATCCTGACCAGGATGACAAGCTCTCCTTTGGCGTTGTCTACCATAACCCCCTGCATAGCATCCTTGCATCGATTCATCCATATAATGGCAACTATGTGGTATTCACGCAGCCAGACTCGTGGGTCGGAACAGAGCAGGTGTTTTTTACTGTGCAAGATAACTGGGGTGGTTTTGATGCAAGCAACAATGTCACCTTAAGTGTTGTGGAGCCGCCCACTACCTATTACCCCCCTCAATCAACTGCTGGCGGGGGTGGGGGAGGCAGGCCAAAGTGCATCGAGGAATGGTTCTGCGAGAAATGGAGCCTTTGCGCCCAAAATGGTACAATGGCCAGGCTTTGCATGGACTTAAACAACTGCAACACAATAATCAAGAAGCCAAATACCACTGCCAGGTGTGTGTACATACGTGAATGCTATGATGGAGTGCAGAATCAGGGTGAGGATGGTATAGACTGTGGTGGTCCTTGTCCTCCTTGCGCAACCTGCTATGACAGGTTGCAAAATCAGGGCGAGTCAGGTATTGACTGCGGCGGTCCTTGTGATACCTGCCCAGGAGAGGAAAAACCAGCTTCAGAGGAAAAGCCTGCTGTGATAATCGAAAAGGACATTGTGGTACAGAGGTTGCAGGAAGGATTAATGGGGGTATGGATAGTTGCGTCGCTTGCCCTGCTGATGGTTCTATCTGCTGTCCTGGTGCTTGTCAGGCCATATTTGTTTTCAGTCTATTGCAGGTATCACAAGAGGAGGGAGCAGGCGCAGGTGTTGGTCATGACCGAGCAGGATGAGGCAATGCTTCGCGACCAAGTCCTTGTCCGCCTGGATAAGTTTGGCTCTGCAATACCAAAAGTTGGGGTATCACAGTCATCTAAGGAGCTTGCATCAATTTCCAGGCAATTTTTCAAGTTCCTGCTGAAAGTTGACTACGAATTCACATATGAGGAGCTAAACAGGGAAATCACGTCGCGTAAACTCGACCAAAATTTGAAAGGCATCATTTCATCATTTTTCAGACGCGTTGGTGAGATAGAATATGCCAGCTACGAAGTCTCAAAGCAGGAGCTGCAAAGCCTTGCTGACGAGCTTCGGGAAATCATTGTGCTTACAACAAATATCAGTATTCCTGCGCCTGCTGCCAAAAGTACTGAAGAATCAGGTGACATCTATGCGATGATTTCAGAAGGGCTATCAGCATTAAGAAGTAAAGATATTGATGCGGCAACTGCTAAATACAACATTATATTGCAAAGGTATAAGCAGATGCCTGATTCAGACAAGAAAAACATTTATATTGCAGTCAGGCGCCTGTTAGATGAGATTAATCTAGCAAAAAAGAGAAAATGAACAAATTTGAAAAAGTCTGTGAATTGCAGGGAAAATCGTCACAAGTGAATACCCTTGGCAGGTTAGTACCTCTCCTGATATTGTCGATACTTGCATTTTGTCCGGCTTACGCAGCCATCAACCCTGTCTTCCAGAACGTTCAGAACAACATGTGGTTTAACCTGACCCAGGATGTGAGGTTTACATTCTTTGTCATCGCATTGGACTCTCCTGAGAACAACTATCCCATGAATTTTTCCCACACAACAGAGGGCAGTCTTTTCCAGTCCTTCAGGCTTCGTAACTACAACTCTACTGCTGCAATCATGAATTTCACCCCGAAGAACAGCGATGTAGGCGACCCTGTGACTGGCAAGATGAACTATACAATATATGTCATTGCAGAGGATACTGCAAAGGACTTCTCAACTGTCAGGTTGTACTTCAGGGTCGCAAACGTTAATGATCCCCCAAATATTACCTGGTGGTATCCTGTCCAGCAGGATGTCAACACTGCTGAAAATATTTCAATAGGTTTTAGCTTTAACTACACCACTACAGACATTGATATACCCTGGGGCGACTTGCTTAACGCAAGCTGGTTGCTGGATGGTGCTATGACCTCTTCATCCAAGTCGACGAACGGCAGCTGGATTTTTCCTTCGGGCTACTGCTCGGGCGGCTATCACAATGTGTCCTTGGTTGTGCAGGACTTGAACGGAACAATTGACTATCATGACTGGAGTCTGCTCGTGAACAATTCGAACAGGCTGCCTGTGTTCAACAGGACAATTGCTAACCTTACCTGGCCAGAGGACACAACCCTTTATGATAATTTCTCGCTTCTTGATTTTTTCTATGACCTTGACTACCTCGAGTGCACTGGAGTAAACCAGGACGCAATCTCTTTCAGGGTTTTTGGAAATGACAATGTTACTGTCAGCGTAAACAATACAGGCTTTTTTGTGACGCTATATGGTTTGTCTGATTGGTTTGGTGTTGAACTTGTGCAGTTTATGATAAATGACACAATGAATTATACCTTAAGCAATGTTGTAAGACTTAATGTCACTAACGTTCCGGATCCTCCTGTGCTGCCATTTGTTCCAAACCAGAC
>JBDRIZ010000230.1:0-6374 GCA_043815525.1 Candidatus Woesearchaeota archaeon | reverse complement strand
AACACGAAGTGGATCATGAACTGCTCGCCACGTTGGCTCAAACCTGCGACACTATACGAATAGGGTTCAGCAGGCGCGATGATGTTTTCGGTCCACTTCGCTGTTCATTCGTCATCGCGTTACAACCTTCAGAAACACCCTGCTATAACGACTTTGCCAATTCATCGTCAGGTCTTCCGCTACGCTCCAGACCCTGACGAATTCTTGGCAAACAATTAAAATCTTATTCGTTCACAAAAGTAATTTAAGCATGCAGTCTTTTTTGTAAATTAATGAACCTGCTCTGGTTTTTCCTTCCAGCAATCATCGTTTTTGGTGTCATCACATCCTACGAGGACTTCAAGCATCGCAAAATAAGGAATAAGTTGGTTGTTTTGGCATTGATGTATGCTTTTCTTGCGATGGCGATTGTTATCATATTGTCTCTCTGGCGTGGGGGCTCTGTGAACAGTGCATATCTTGTCGAGTGGTTCTTTAACATGTGTTTTGTCCTTGTCGCAGGCCTTACTATCTGGTTTGCTGGAATGTGGACTGCAGGAGACGCCAAGCTCTTTTTAGCTTACGCAGCTCTTGTGCCTTTGACTGTCTATCAGTATGGTAAGGTTGCTCATTTTCCCTCTTTTGCAATTGTTGTGAACACATTCACGCCTTTCTTCATTTACTTCACTGTGAAGGTTCTCATCAGGACAAGCTGGAAGGAGAAATTGGAAATAACAAAGGACATGCTTTCGCCAAAAACCCTTCTGAATTTTGTGGTTTTTGTCTTCGCTTTCTATTGGGCCATACTCTTTGCTGTAAGGTTTATGCCTCCAAGCTATGCCGCGGTGGCTACAAATTTCTTCTCTTCAGTGATTATCCTGTTCATAATCCTTATTCTTTTAAGAAAGCTCCTGAGAATAAACTATCTTTACCTTGCCATGATTATCGGCCTTATAGGTATTATTGTGGATTACAGGACCATCCTGACCTCATCATTCCTCTATAGATTCTTAATAACCCTTGTGGTCTTTGTTTTCGTGATATACTTTGTTGTTCACCTTGGTTTTAGGATGTTTGCAAAGTCAGTCTATCTCGAGGACTTAAAGCCTGGCATGATACCTGCAGAAAATATTGTTGAGGTAAAGGGAGGATACTCAAAGCGCAAGATGGTCCCTATAAGCCTGATAAGCGGCCTGCTTGAAAGGTTTGAAGGCACCCTTCTTTTCAAAGACCCGGCAAGAGGTATAACAGAAGAGGAAATCGCAGAAGTCAGAAAACTTCACAGTTGGGGGAGGATCAATGATCACTCAATCGCAATATATCCCACCATGTCTTTTGCTCCTTTCATGTTCGCAGGCGTTATCCTAACTCTATTGGCGAGGGGTGATGCCTTTGCTTATCTCAGAGTTCTCATAGAAAAGCTTTTATAGCATTTTTGATTCAGTTAAGCTTATGGGGGAGACAAGGATTTTGAATAATTTAGAGATTCATCCGGATTTTGTTGTGGTTTCTGTCAATCCCAAGTTATATCCTCTTGATGGTGTTTATTCTGCAGCAAGCCTTTTCCTTGAGAACTCATTTGTGTTGATAGATGGGGACCCTGAGCATGAGATTATTGTGGAGTTGAAGCCAAAGGATAAGAAGCCTATTGAGGAGCTTGGGCGTGAATTCAACAACGAGCTGATTATTCAAACTGCGAACAGGTTGAGGAATGACATGGAATCGCCGATTGATGCCTGCGGTCCTGTTGATGACCCACTAGGTATTGCAAGGCCTTGGGAGGAAGTGTATGGCAAAGGTGGAGATAGACAAGGACAATAAGGAGGTAAAGCTCTATCTTGATACCAGGTTTTATGATAATAGGTATGTTATGCTTGCTGCAAAGGCTTTTGCAGAGAGTTGTTGGGTATATCTGGATGGTGACGTGAATGACAAGCTGCAGGTTTGTCTCAAGCCAAAGTCAGATGACATCAAGTTGGAAACTGTGGGCTACGAGTTCTACAATTACGTGCTCGGTCTGATTAAGAATGGCACTGCCTAAGCTCGATGCTCTGGCATCAGGGAAACCTATAGTTATTGATGCCTGTCATATTAAGATAGGCTCCAAGTATCTTGCCACAAACAGGTTTGGTTGCTTTTCCATCTTGGAAGGACCTGAATACAGGATGCTTGCTCGAGGAGAACTTTCTGATGCTTTGTATTCTAGGCTTGAGAGGGATGGATTGATTGTGACTGACAGGAACAGGCAGGGTATTATCCAAAAAGAGCAGGCCAAGGCCAGGACACTTTTCCAGGGTACTTCTCTTCATATAATCGTGCCTACGCTCAGGTGCAACCATCGATGTGTTTATTGCCATGCCGCAAGCAAGCCCCTAGATAGTGAAGGCTTTGACATGACAGAAGAGACTGTAAAAAAGACTGTTGATTTGATATTCCAAAGCCCTTCACGTCATATACATATCGAGTTTCAGGGTGGAGAGCCCCTTCTCAATTTTCCTATTGTAAAGTCTGCAATTGGGTATGCAAAGAAGCTGAACCTGAAGCAAAAGAAGTCTCTTAGGTTTTCCCTTGTCACAAACCTGACGCTTATGAACGACGAGATGCTTGATTATCTGATGAGGGAGAAGGTCGGAATCTGCACTTCTGTTGACGGCCCAAAACATATTCATGATGCAGCAAGGAAATATCTTGAAGGTGATGGCTCTTATGACCAAGTGGTTTATTGGGTTGAAAAGATCAAGGAAAAATATCCTGAGCTTCTGAATGTATTGACTGTTGTCACAAAGCTTTCAACCCCTTACCCAGAAGAGGTTGTTGAGGAGCTGTCAAGGCTTGGTTTTACCAAGATCTTCATAAAGCCCATGAATTTTTTAGGCTTTGCAACTTCCACTTGGAAAAAGCTGGGATTTGCCCCGGAAGAGTATATTGGATTTTACAGGAAGGCTATAGACTACATAGTGAATAGCAACAAGAAGACAAGGGACGTTTTTACCACCTTTGTGCTCATGAAGGTTCTTGACAGGACTGAGCCTGGTTATCTTGACCTGCAGAATCCGTGTGGTGCAGCAATAGGCCAGCTCTGCTACAACTACGATGGAAAGGTCTATTCCTGCGACGAAGGTCGCATGATACCTGATGATGTGTTTTTGCTCGGAACTGTTGACCAGTCCTACAAGCAGATCCTTTCAAGCCCTGAGACCTGCCATCTGGTACACAGCGCAATAAATGATATTTATAGCTGCAATAGCTGCGTTTTTAAGCCTTATTGCGGGTTATGCCCTGTTTGTACATATTCCAGCCAGGGAACACTCATTCCAAACTTAACCCTCGACTCACGGTGCAGGATTTTAAAAGGCGTGTTTACTTATATCTTTGAAATGCTGGAGAAGCCAAAGCACAGGGCAGTGTTTGAGGAGTGGGTCAGGATTTCAAAGGTACATAAATAGAGTCAATTCTTTTAGCATGCCTTATTCTCGGCATGGCTAAATCTCATTATCAAAAGATATTTATATAAAACAATTGGTTAGGCATTAAAAAAGAGGCAAAGCATGCTTCCAAGGTTGCGAAAAAAGCTTACATGCTTTCTGACTGAAGAGACAGGAGCCATATCAAAGCATTCAATGTTGAGTATAGGCGCCTTTGTAGGCACCTTTGCCTTGAGCGGCCTTCTCGTAAAGCAGGTCAAGGCTAATGTTGTACAGCTGACTACTGATGGCTCTGGCCAGGCTACAGCCTCTCACGCACATCATGCAAGCCACTCAAGCCACGGTTCTCACAGTTCTCACGGATCACATTCATCCCATGGTTCCCATAGCTCACACGGATCGCATAGCAGCCACGGAAGCCACAGCAGCCACGGATCACACTCAAGCCACGGAAGCCACTCATCACACGGATCGCATAGCAGCCACGGAAGCCACTCATCACACGGATCACACTCAAGCCACGGAAGCCACTCATCACATGGTTCCCATAGCTCACACGGATCACACTCAAGCCACGGAAGCCACTCATCACACGGATCGCATAGCAGCCACGGAAGCCACTCATCACATGGTTCCCATAGCTCACACGGATCGCATAGCAGCCACGGAAGCCACAGCAGCCATGGATCACACTCAAGCCACGGAAGCCACAGCAGCCATGGATCACACTCAAGCCACGGAAGCCACTCATCACACGGATCACATTCTTCCCATGGCAGTCACTCAAGCCATGGTTCTGGTGGAACAACTGGAACAACTGGATATTAATGCAATTGGTGTTTTCTTTGCAAAATTTATTAAAAACCTGTAGATATTTGTAATTGAATGGGTTGGTTGTGTAGGGATTGCGGGAATAGAAAGAATTTTCTTGAAACAAATAGTGTTAGGACTTATGTTTCGCAGGATAATGAGACAAGTAAGATAAAATCAATATTGAATGAGTACATGGATGACGCGCTTCTAAGTGTTTACTGTTCGAGATGCAAGAGCAGCAATGTTGAGTGGTTAGAGTGCGAGCAGGGAGATGATTACCTCCTCAAGTCAGATATGATTAGTCTACAGCCAGTTATTCCAAAAAGTCTGCATGTATTGCTGACAAACAAGTGTTGTTTTGGCTGCAGTTACTGTTACTTAGGGTGTAGCCAATTTTCAAGTGGTGTGCTAAAAATTGGCTTGTTGGAGAAATTATTGGCTGAAGGAATTAGCCTTGGCATAAGGACTCTTGTGTATACTGGCGGCGAGCCTCTGATTTATCCGCACTTGCATAAGGCACTGGGATTGGCAAGCAGGCATGGTTACAGATTAATAATTTCTACAAATGCCTGGGATTTTGGGAAGCATCACAAGTTGTTCTTGCAGTACAAAGTAGGCGTGTTTGTTTTTGGCCTTGACGGAGCATTTCCAAAGACTCACGATGCAATCAAGCAAACTCAGGGCTCTTTTCAAAAAGTTATGGATGCCATCAAGTGGTGCAAGGAGCATGGAATTGCTGTTGGCCTGCATATAACATTGCAGAAAGGCAATTTCCTGGAATATGAAGACTACCTTAAGCTTGCCTTGTCTTTGAATCTTGACCAGCTGCTTGTTGGCAGGCTTATTCCTGTTGGTGGTGGGGATAAGGATATAGGTCTGCTTCCCTCAGAAGAGGATGCATGCGTGGAAATCACCAAAAAGTATATTCCTCACTTCAAGGGAAGGTTCAGCCATCCTTTCCATGACAGAAAGCAAAGCCAGTGCTCGTACCTTACAGGAGCAAGCTTTTGTGTTGACTGGAACGGAAGATGCAACCTAAGCCCTTCTTTCCTGAACCTTGGCCTGGACTATCCTCCTGTTTCTGACACCAGCCTTATTGACTGCATCAGGTTTGTTGACAAAAAAAGGAGGTTATTTTCTGATACCAGAAATAAGGAGTTATGCCTCTGGAGGCCTGAGCAAAAATATGTTGGCTGCGACTACTGCATAGAAAAAATAAAGTCAGAAAATGATCCCTTGAAGTTTTTCGCAGGGCATAAAAGCCTTGACGGCGACCTGCTCCTCACGACTGCCTGTCCTGTTGAGTGCGACTTCTGCGTTTACAGTTGCGCTCCGAAAGGTGAGTGGATGCCTGAGCCTACTATCAGAATGGTTAGTCAGGAGTATTCCAAGAACGACATAGGTATAAGGGTTTGCGGAGGAGAGCCATTCTATGACCTTGCAAAGCTTGACAGGTGTCTTGAAATTGTCCTTGAATGCCAAAATCCGCACCAGGTATTGATAATCACATCTGGTTTTTTTGGTAACAACAAGAAAGGGACAGAAGATGCAATTGGCCTGCTAAGAAAGCACCAGCTTGATACCTTGGTTGTAAGCTTTGACAGGTTTCACCTGAAGGCTGTTCCTTTATCCAGCGTGGTAAACATCATAAAGGCTGCAAAAGCAGCTAATATCAAGGTTTTTCTTCGTGTGACTACAGATGAAAAGGGTTATGGGCTGATGGACAAGATTGCAGAGATTGTTGTCACTTATGATGTAAGGATCGAGCCTCATGAGAGTTATGGCGTGTATGGCAAGGCTGAGCTGCTTCCAAAAGAGTTAAGGGATAATGCTGACAGGAGAAGGCAATACCTTAGGGATAGGATTCTTGATTGCGCTGCAAGACAGGGTAAGTGTCAGGAAATAAGGTATTATGAAAGTCAGTCTCCGAAGCGGTCGCAGCGAAAGTTTGCTTCCAGGTTTTTTCCGACAACCTTTCCTAACGGAAATGTCTATGCTGACTCGCAGTGCTGCAAGGGCTCTTTTATGGGAAATATCAACGAGGAATGCCTTTCCAGTCTGATTAGTAAGTTCTCAAAGACCTTGCCTGGCAGTATCCTTTTGTCAGGGAATTCAGAGTGCCATAAGAGAATGCCTGCCTTCCTTGCTAAACCAGAT
>JBDRIZ010000229.1:0-6655 GCA_043815525.1 Candidatus Woesearchaeota archaeon | reverse complement strand
GATTGCTGCATTTTTCTTGCTTTGGTCATCAAGCATTGATATTGCATCTATCATTGACATATAAGTTGTGTCGCTGCATCTGTCAAAAACACAGTCGATGATGTTCTGCCAGGAAGCTTTTATTTCAGCTATGTTCTGATTCTGCATCTCCTTGTTGATAAGAGAGACTCTCTCTGCTGTGAGCAAAAGGTCTCCTGCATTCGAATAGTCCCTCAACTTCAGGACTTTGCTGATGAGGTCTGTTGAGTTGAGGATTTTTTTTGCTTGCGCCTGATTTTCTTCCTTTGTCCCGACAATCGCATTTCCTGTCGGAGTTTTGTTGTCAACGAGTGATGCCAGGAGTATGAGGCACACAATAATTATTACAGCTAATGCCCCTATTGCGATAACACGGCTATTTGATTTGTGTTTGTTGGAAATTCCCTTGTGCTGGATTCCATCCCATTCTTGCTTCATCTGGCAGAATGCTTGTTGATTCGCTTATATAAATCTTGCTGAGCATAAAACAAATCAATCTCTTATCTCTATTGTGGAATAGAAAAATTTATATACCTCCTATACAAGTTTTGTTATCATTCAATTTTGCTTTTAAAAAAAAGACAGCGATGGTGATTAAATGACTGACATATCGAAAAGGACCATACTTGTTCTGCTCATCCTTGTTGTCGTGTCATCTCTCATTAGCACTTGGGCATTTGTTACAAGTGTTAATGCGCCGCAACATGTTATTGTGAAATCCACAGGCACGAGCAGTTCCACTGCTGATTTGCAGTTGAGAATCCAGAACCCTGCAGTCAGTGCGTCAAGCGCTGACATGCAGCTTGAGATCATTGAACCCAGAGGAGGCTAGAAAATGGACGAAATATCTAACAGGACACTTGCAATCTTATTGATAGGCGCCATCGTCATATCGCTTGGCGGCACTCTGATAAGCTTGAATAAGCTTGGCAAGATAAAAGTAATGACCTTAACAGGCTTTGCTGGCACTAATCTTACACTTGGCAACGTCTCTCTGGAGATTACTGACCTTACCTGGATTAACTTTTCTATCAAGAGATGCAATTTCGGCACTGGTTACATCGCAGGCGCAGCCACCTTTTGCGATATGAACTCTTCTGGTCGCATGTCGTCTGGATGCATCGGATTCACTGCAAACACTGGCTGCAACAGCGCTTTCGAGATAAGGAACATTGGCAACAAGAACGTCAGCTTAAACATTTCCTGGGCTCTGAGCGGCACAAACTTTTTGAGTGATGCTGCAGGAAGGCTCTATTTCAGGATGGGTAACGGAACCAACGGCACCACCCATTCATCGCAGGGCTGCAGAGTAAGTTTACTTCCCCTGACTTGGACGCAGGTCACAGCAAATGGCTACCACAATGTAACATGTGCAGATTTTACAACAGTTTCGACTAACCAGTATGTGCATATGAATGTCAGGGTCAACATAACCAAGACTGCCACTGCTGGCTACAAGTCTAACAGGATATATGCGTACGGCAAGACCAAGTAATTATTTTTTTTTATGTCATCATGCAATCGTGTATGGTTTATTTTTTTTCTTTTAATGCTTTGCATGCCTGTCGCTTATTCTCCTTTTGTTTCTCCAGGAAAGTACCAGTTTGACTTTGTCCCTAACCTTGAAAAGGATCTTCATTTTCTTGTCGGAGGTTCAGGCAGGGTTAATGTGACTTTGAGTGGCGGCATTGCCCAATACGCACAGGTGACTGATATGCAGTGGGTAGACCGTCCGGGAAGCCTTTCAGGATGGCTTGTCACAGTGCATATGAAGCTGCCGGAATTCATAGAGACCCCTGGCAGAAATGAGATGGACCTGAAAGTCATGGAATTAAGTGATGATGGGTCTATGATATCTGCTGCTGCAGGAGTGATTGCTCCAATCTACGTTTTTGTTCCATACCCTGGGATTTATGTTATCACGTCATTTGCTGCTCCAAGCGTTAACGAGAACGAGACTGTTGGTTTTGTCGTGACTGCATCCAACTATGGTTATGAGAACATTTCATCTGCATATGCAGAGATTGATGTTCTTGACTCATCTGGCAGGCTTCTTGCCAGCCTAAAGACACAGTCTTCTGCCTTGCTCTCCAGGATGACTTATAAGGAATTCAATGCAAGCTGGCCCACTGTTGGATATCCTGTAGGTCCCTATTCTGCTAATGCCAGGTTTTACTATAGGGACAACGTGTCTTCCATAAGTTCCAGCTTCAACATTGGCTACCTTGTGGTTAATATCCTAAACTATTCCAGGACAGTCCAGGCAAATTCAATAAGCCCTTTTGACGTAACAATACAGAGCGGCTGGAATTCTCCGATTGATAATGTCTACGCTGTAGTCGAGCTCGAGGGCAAAAGCTTCCAATCGCCATCTGTGAATTTGAAACCCTGGGAAATGGCAACAGTCAAATGCTATGTGGACACAAATGAGATTCTGCCTGGAAAGTACAAATCTGTAATATCAGTTCATTACAAAGGCTCTTCAAACCAACTGGATTCTGAGATAGAAGTCTTGTCTCCTGAAAAGCCAGGCTTCCTTGAGAGCCCGGTCTGGATTATCTGGACAGTCACAGTCCTTGCTCTTATCCTCATTGCATTGGTTGTGTTGACAATTATTCTTGTATCAAAAAGGAAGCGCAGAAAATGAGGCCTCAGGTTTTTGCAGTAGCCTTGGTAGCAGCAGTGGCTGTTGCTGTCTCGCTCACTGCGATTTTCTACAGTTTTTTCCATGTTGTCGATATTGTGTCCAAGCCTATGAAGATTATTGTTGATGATTATGTCGGGCTGGATGCCAATGATATTAACCTCAGTTTTGGCGCTGTGCCTCCTGGGGATTCAGGCCACAAGTTGTTTACTGTGCGCAATGTTTATGGCGAGGATGTGCGCGTTAAGATTAAGCCTGAAGGTGAATTCAGTGATTGGGTTTCCTTCTCTCCCAACAACTTTGTTTTGGTGCCTGGTGCGTCGCAGCAGGTTAAGGCCTCTGCGCATGTTCCTGAAGATTACCAGACTAATAGGACACTGTATGGCGTGTTTAGCGTTGTTTTTGTTAGGTCCTGGTAATTTTGCCTGATTCTGGACGGATTGTCACTTATTTTTGGGAATGTTATTATATCTATATCATTATGATACATTTTAGATATATATTATTTTGTAGTTTTATATACAATAAATTTATATACTAACATATCTGATACATATTTGATATAATGTCGCCATCTCTATTGCACATCCGCGTTGGAAAGGCTTTGAAAAACGAGATGCAGGAACTGATAGACAGCGGGCTATTCAGCAATCAGGCAGAGATAGCAAGAGAAGGCATAAGGCATATAGTGCTGAAATATAAAAAGAAGGAAGATGATTAGGATGTCAAACAACTTTATTGCTGCCCTTGCAGTACTTTTTATCATTGTCTCGCTTCTTTCAAACCTCTTAGTCTATCATGAGGCAGAGCCCAGGCCTGCAAAACCAACTGGTAAATCCTATGAAGAGGCATATCTCTATGTTTGCATCAACGCTCCTGCCAGGCTTAATGTGTCATGCGACGCAAATGTCACAGCCTATTATGATTACACATGCATAGCCAAGAGTGACGACCTTGACATGTCTGTTCCCACTGTGTCATGCAGCTTCCCAGGCTGCTCGGTTTCTACTGCCAACTCCTCTTTTATTGTGATAGCAACCCCTGACAACTCTCATGTGGGTAACCAGAGTATGGACATCACTGCCAATGACAATGCCGGTTGTATCAACAGCATTTTCACCCACACTGCAAATTTTACAGTGTCCTTCAACTATCCGCCACTAATAACAGGTTATCAGCCAAATGAGTCCAAGCTGCCTGAGTTCCCGAAATTTGCTATTGCTGAAAACAAGTCTGTTCAGTTTAATGTTTCCTTTATCGAGCTGCTTAACGAGTCAGTTGCAGTGGAATGGTATGTTAACTGGACATTACGCAACTTGACCCCAGATGCAGCTTCAAGCGCTTACTACGTGTTTCGAACAAATTTCTCGTCATGGGGGGTGTACAAGCTTATGCTTGTGCTAAGGGATGTGTTCAACCTGCAGAACACAATTAACTGGACAGTTAATGTGACCAATGTCAACAGGCAGCCGGTTTTCATCGCCAATCTTCCAAGCCAATCCTGGTTCAAGGGCCAGACAAGGGGTGCTTTCTATTTGAATGACTATGTGTATGATCCTGACCAGGATGACAGGCTCTCCTTTGGCGTTGTCTACCATAACCCCCTGCATAGCATCCTTGCATCGATTCATCCATATAGCGGCAACTATGTGGTATTCACGCAGCCAGGCTCTTGGGTTGGAACAGAGCAGGTTTTCTTCACTGTGCAGGATAACTGGGGTGGTTTTGACGCAAGCAACAATGTCACCTTAAGTGTTGTCGAGCCGCCTACAACTTACTACCCTCCCCAGTCTACTGGAGGCGGGGGTGGTGGAGGCAGGCCAAAGTGCATTGAGGAATGGTTCTGCGAGAAATGGAGCCTATGCGCCCAAAATGGTACAATGGCCAGGCTTTGCATAGACTTAAACAACTGCAACACAATAATCAAGAAGCCAAATACCACTGCCAGGTGTGTGTACATACGTGAATGCTATGATGGAGTGCAGAATCAGGGTGAGGATGGTATAGACTGTGGCGGCCCTTGCCAACCTTGCGCAACCTGCTATGACAAGTTGCAAAATCAGGGCGAGTCAGGTATTGACTGCGGAGGTCCTTGTGATCCCTGCCCTGGAGAGGAAAAATCATCTGCAGAAGAGCAGCCTGCAATGATAAGGGATACAAATATTGCAGTTCAAATGTTGCAGGAAGGAGTGATGGGCATCTGGATAGTTGTGATGTTTGCATCGCTGATTCTTCTTATGGCTACTCTTTTGATTGCCAGACCATACCTATATGCAATCTATAGAACTTATCAATTGAAGAAAAAATCTGCCCAAGAATTGCTTTTGACAGAGCAAGAGGAGCTAATCCTTGGTGAGCAGATTCTTAGCCGATTGGACAAATTTGGCTCTGCAATGCCAAAAGTTGGGGTATCACAGTCATCTAAGGAGCTTGCATCAATTTCCAGGCAATTTTTCAAGTTCCTGCTGAAAGTTGACTACGAATTCACATATGAGGAGCTGAACAGGGAAATCACGTCGCTTAAACTCGACCAAAATTTGCAAGGCATCATCTCATCATTTTTCAGACGCGTTGGTGAGATAGAATATGCAAGCTACGAAGTCTCAAAGCACGAGCTGCAAAGCCTTGCTGACGAGCTTCGGGAAATCATTGTGCTCTCGACAAATGTTAGTGTTAAGTCTCCTGTTACCAAGGGTGTGGAAAATTCAAGCAATATCTACTCAATGATTTCAGATGGCTTGTCTGCCTTGCAAAGGAAAGATATTGATGCAGCAACCTCCCAGTATAAACTCATAATACAAAAATACAAGCAGATGCCTGATTCGGAGAAGAAAAACATATATATCGCGGTCATGCGTCTCTTGGATGAGATAAATCTGGCAAAAAAGAGAAAATGAACAAATTTGAAAAAGTCTGTGACTTGCAGGGAAAATCGTCACAAGTGAATGCCCTTGGCAGATTAGTGCCTCTCCTGATATTGTCGATACTTGCATTCTGTCCGGCTTACGCAGCCATCAACCCTGTCTTCCAGAACGTTCAGAACAACATGTGGTTCAACCTGACCCAGGATGTGAGGTTCACATTCTTTGTCATCGCATTGGACTCCCCTGAGAACAACTATCCCATGAATTTTTCCCACACAACAGAGGGCAGTCTTTTCCAGTCCTTCAGGCTTCGTAACTACAACTCTACTGCTGCAATCATGAATTTCACCCCGAAGAACAGCGATGTAGGCGATCCTGTGACTGGCAAGATGAACTATACAATATATATCATTGCAGAGGATACTGCAAAGGACTTCTCAACTGTCAGGTTGTACTTCAGGGTCGCAAACGTTAATGATCCCCCAAATATTACCTGGTGGTATCCTGTAGAGGAGGATGTCAACACTGCTGAAAACATTTCAATAGGTTTTAGCTTTAACTACACCACTACAGACATTGATATACCCTGGGGCGACTTGCTTAACGCAAGCTGGTTGCTGGATGGTGCTGTGACCTCTTCATCCAAGTCGACAAACGGCAGCTGGATTTTTCCTTCGGGCTACTGCTCGGGCGGCTATCACAATGTGTCCTTGGTTGTGCAGGACTTGAACGGAACAATTGACTGCCATGACTGGAGTCTGCTCGTGAACAATTCGAACAGGCTGCCTGTGTTCAACAGGACAATTGCTAACCTTACCTGGCCAGAGGACACAACCCTTTATGATAATTTCTCGCTTCTTGATTTTTTCTACGACTTGGATTACATGGAGTGCACCGGTGTGAACAAAGACGCAATTTCGTTCAAGGTTATGGAAAATGAGAATATTAGTGTCAGCTTCAACAACACAGGCTTCCTTGTGACATTGTCTGGTTTGTCTGATTGGTTTGGTGTTGAACTTGTGCAGTTTATGATAAATGACACAATGAATTATACCTTAAGCAATGTTGTAAGACTTAATGTCACTAACGTTCCGGATCCTCCTGTGCTGCCATTTGTTCCAAACCAGAC
>JBDRIZ010000228.1:0-2746 GCA_043815525.1 Candidatus Woesearchaeota archaeon | reverse complement strand
CTTTTCGACAACCTTATTAAGGTCTACATCATATGTTCTCTTTCTCATTTGGGGGCCTCTCCCCCAACAATAAGTATTTCATAATCACAAAGGGGGAGAACCCCTATATCAAATCAACTTCTCAGAACTCCGAACAAAGCAGAAAGGCAGATAACGAAAACCTCACTATTCTTTGGGCTAAAGCCCAAAGTTTTTCACGTGAGGTTTTCGGAATTGAAAAAGTCAGGCTAAAGCCAGGGGTTTTCATCATCCCTGACTTTTTCAATAAGATGACTCAAAGAGGACATAATACAATAAAGATAGTGGGCCCGCCCAAGACAAATATGTGTTGGAGGTATGGGCCTGCCTTTGGTGGACGGTCTTGATTTGCAAAACGTGTTCACACAACGAGAAGGTTATGGGCCCACCCGGACTTTCTCTACGCAGGCAGTTGATAGCGCCCTTAACATTGTTACCGCAAGGCAACCCCGAAGGTGGCGTGTTCACAGAAATCCCGATGGTTTTCTGGGAATCCTACAAAACTTTGTTTTGTGTGATCAACTCAAGCCATGCCGTTGGTTCGAACCGGGGACCTCCGCCGTGTAAAGGCGACGTCATAGCCGCTAGACTATAGGCCCTTTGAGTAAAAGAGTGAGGCACCTATTTAAGAACGTTTCGCTACCTCGTCAAGCACAGCCTGGACCACTTGCTCCATAGTGAGGTTTGTAGTGTCTATCACACAATCATAATTCTTCAAGTCAAGAAAATCAAAATTGTAGTATCTTATCCACCGCTCGCGATTAGCCTGCTCCCTGAGATGCATATCCAATTTTGCGGACTCGAAATCATTCAGATTCTCCTCATCTCTCTTGCAGCCGAGCTTGCGCCTTACCCGGCTGTCTTCGTCTGCCTGCAAAAAAATCCTGAAGGACTTCGGAGCAGACATCGGGGCAAGCCATGCATCAATAACCAGCAGGTCTGAAGCATCGCATAATTTTCTGATTTTATCGTCAATCAACTTGTCCAGCTTGTCATCCTTTTGCTCAAGTATTCCAAGCTCAGTTATTGTCAGTCCCCGCTCTCTTGCAAGCTCCCTCTGCATATCGCCAGCAGAGTAGTGCCTGTAGCCAAGTTTCTCTGCAACAATCCTTGCGACAGAGCTCTTGCCTGATGCTGCCCTGCCGGAAATCGTGATAATCATAACAAATGCGTCAAGACCGCTTGTTTAAATGTTTTGCGACATCAGAAATTATCCTTAAGTATTGCAGCTCATCCTTGCCAGAGACCACAGGACTACCTTTCAAAAATATGTTTCTCATCGAAATCATGGAGAGATCCTGGCAATACTCTACAGTTGATACATGTTCGCCATACAGATTACAGGAAATGACAGGGATAACTCCAAAGCTGCCAGATTTCTTATGCGAAAAACTAAAACCCCATTCACGGCCTGCGCTATCTTCCATGTGAACAGTCCTTTGGCAATCTGCGCTATCCATCTTGTATTCAAGCCTAAAAGTTGCTTTGACAGCGTCAAAAAAACAAACATCAAATTTCACACCTGAAGGAGTGTCGTGTGCCTCAAGCAGTTTGTAGTTACCAGTCATTTTGCCAGGCAAAAGGCTCAAGCAATGCACACCCAGATCAAAAAGGACACCCTGCCCACTTTTGTTTTTCGGAACAGAGTGCCAGACAAAACTTATGTGGTCTGAGTCCAAAATCCTGTCCTGAAGAGTGTAGGGATAAGTCTGAATTGACTTCTCAACATTACGCAAATGCAAACAAGCCATCTGAAGGTTAACGCCATAATTGACATGGCTAAGAGACTGGGCCATCCACTCAGACATAGGAAGAATATTGCTTGAAGGCTTCTCAACCAAGATTGAATGGAGGTTTTTGCAATCCAAAAGAAGGTCCTGCACAACAGACGAATGGCATTCTGTTGGTGTTGCGACCACAACGTATGATGGGTTCTCCTCAATAACAAGCCTCCTGTGGTCTGAGTAACCCTTCAGACTTGCCTCTGGAAACACTGGCAGCAAATCATCCAAAGTATTTTTCACACCGGCATCAGAGGTCCTCGAAAACGCAACAGTGGAGTAAGGACAATCCTTCTCACGCAGCAAGAGCAGAAGCTTTTCAAGGTGGAACCTGCCAATCCCGCCTGCACCAATAACAGCAGCTGTTGACATACGGATGCGCATTCAAAACCAAATATAAAGGTTATGGCAAAATTTATTTAGTCAGGACTATTTGTCCAGAATCATGAAGCAGGGCCTTCTTGAAGAGACCAGCGTTTTCTTATTGCGTGAAGGATATACTATCAAGAGCTTAAGGCAGGCATGCTTCGACCTTGTCGCAAGAAAAGACGAGAGAGTTCTATTGATTAAGATACTTGAGGATGCAAACAGCCTTACAAAGGACAGCTGCAACGAGATGAAAAAAGTCAGCAGCTACCTGAACGCAACTCCAATAATAGTTGCTGAAAAAGCAGGAGAGAACCTGTTGGATAACGTTGTTTACTCAAGATTTGGGACCTATTGCGTCAATTTCAACACATTCAAGGCAAGCGTGCAGAATAACTTTCCGTTTGTCTACAGCGACCATTCAGGGCTTTCTGCGTTGCTTCAAGGCAGCAAGCTAAAGGATATCAGGGAAAAGGAGGGGTTCTCAATATCAAGCCTTGCAAGGCGGATAGGAGTCTCCAAAAGGATGGTATTGAAGTATGAAAGCGAAAAAGCAAATGTTGGCATCGGAAGAGCCCTCA
>JBDRIZ010000227.1:0-2477 GCA_043815525.1 Candidatus Woesearchaeota archaeon | reverse complement strand
GCTGCAAAGGAGTTGTCTGTGCGTACAGTTTTGCTTCACGAGTCAATGATCCTATATCTTGAATATCAGGCTAACCTGAATAAGGCTGCAGGGTTTCTTGGCATTGATGAGATCCTGTCGCTTAGGAACCTTGCTAAAGACAATGGTTTTGAGCTCTCATTTTCCGGAAGGAAGCTTTCAGTCGCAGAGTTGAGGTATGCGGACAGGGACCAGATAGACAGCCTGGTCAGGGAATTGTCTTTTGATGAGGACGCATGCCTTTGCACTGCAGACAAGATCCAGGCAAGGCTTGCTGAGGTGAAGGCGATAAAGGTAATGTTTGTTCGTTTCGAGCATGCAGGGAAAAAGATTAAGCTTGACTCATTCTTTGATGACACAACAATGAGCGTTCACTTGCGGGAGAACGTCCAGCCATACGCTAAAAAGGGCAGGCCTGGAAGCTGGAGTTTTGTGGAGATTCGAAAAGAGCTTATGACCTGTGATGAGGTCCAGTCAATTTCCCGTGAAATCATTGAGGAGGCTGGCGCAGGAAAGGATTGTTTCATAGAGATAGAGCGGCCAGGCTCGACTATAATCCAGCTTGGAAAGTATCGCATAGTCATTACCAAGCCTCCCTTCTCTGATGGCTGGGAGATAACTGCTGTAAAGCCTGTGAAGAGGCTTTCGCTGGATGATTATCATTTGTCAGAAAAGCTTGGCCAGCGCATAAAGGAGCATGCTGAGGGCTTGCTTATTGCCGGTGCTCCTGGAATGGGAAAGAGCACCTTTGCTCAAGGATTGGCAGAATACTATGCAGGTCTTGGGAGGATTGTGAAAACTGTTGAAGCCCCAAGGGACCTGATTCTGAATGATAATATCACACAGTACGCGATTTCCCATGGCGATGCACAGGAGATCCATGATGTCTTGCTATTGTCAAGGCCTGATAACACGATTTTTGATGAGATGCGAAACACTGCTGACTTCCAGCTGTTTGCTGACCTTCGGCTTGCAGGCATCGGACTTGCTGGTGTTGTGCATGCAACTAACCCTATTGACGCAATCCAGCGCTTTGTCGGAAGAATCGAGCTTGGCGTTATTCCGCAAGTCATTGATACTGTGATTTTCATTAAGGACGGTGCTGTTTTCAAGGTTTTGGGATTGCAGATGGTTGTGAAGGTTCCTTCAGGCATGATTGAGGCTGATCTTGCAAGGCCTGTTGTTGTTGTGACTGATTTTGAGACTAAAAAGATTGAGTATGAATTGTACAGCTATGGCGAGGAGACTGTTGTTGTTCCTGTCAGGGATTCTGTCAAGCCTGCCTCTCACCAGCTTGCTGCAAAGCAGATCGAGCAGGAGATAGCAAAGAGTGTTGGCCGGTGCTCGGTTGAGATGGTCTCAGACCAGAAGTGCATCCTGTATGTTCCCAAGGAGTCGATAGCCCGCATCATCGGAAAACAGGGTGCGAACATTACAGAGCTTGAGAAAAAGCTTGGGATATCCATTGATGTGCAGGAGCTAAAGGAGTCCGGACCTGATAAGAAGCCAGTCCCTTTTGACAAGCAGATAACAAAGACTGCGATTAACTTCTTCCTTGATGCAAAGCACAGGGCAAAGGATGTGGATATTCTTGTGAATGGCGATTACCTTTTGAGCGCTAAAGTAGGAAAAGCAGGGGTCATAAAGATTGCTAAGGATAACCGGATCGGCAGGCTTCTTGTGGATGCGATAAACACTGGAGAGAAGGTCGAGATTCTTATTTAGTAAGAGTACTCCTCTCTTGTTATATGAGGCAAAATCATGCTGATTTGGAGGCCTTGTTTTGTAGGATTGACCAAAAATCTTCCATTGTTTGCTTCGATAAGCTTCCTTGCCTTTGCATAGTGCATCTCTGTTGGATTCTGATCAGTCGCTGTTAAGGGTTCTTCGATTGTTTCCAGCTCAATTTTTGCCGGATACAGTCCCTTGACAAGGGTGCTGATGTTCACGTATTTCGGTATTGTTGTGCCGTTGTAAGTGTAGTTTTCCCCGAAGCTTACGGAAAAATCCATTTGTGTTGACTTACCATTCACTTTTTCCGCGCTGCCTTCGATTATGTGGACAATGGCTTGTGCTACCTTGTTACCATCGCAATGGGTAACATGGTCTTGTATGGGTGTGTAATTAATCTTTATTGTTCCATCTATAACATATTCCCTGAATTTGTTTTCTGATTGTACTATTGCATTGCTAATTATCCTGTTGATAGAATAGAAGTCAGGCGAAAGTTGGACTGGTTCCAGGTATTCTTGCATTGCATTGCATTTCTGTTCCAGACCGGCAACTTCTTTCGTGATCAGGTCGCAGTACTGCATGATTTTTTCCCTCGAAGTGGTATTTCTAATGCGCCTAACAAACCCGTTCACTGCCACTGAGGGGTTCCTGAACTCATGGCATATGTTCTGTATCATCTTCCAGGACACATCCTTCTGGGATTCCCTAAGCAGCGCTTCTCTGTA
>JBDRIZ010000226.1:0-6017 GCA_043815525.1 Candidatus Woesearchaeota archaeon | reverse complement strand
CTGTTATGTTCTCCGAGGCGCAAGCCGAGGACAAGCCACGAAGTGACAAAGAGTTAAGTTTGAGGCCGAAATATCAATATATTTTACTCTTGCTGTAGATAGCATGAGACTGCTCTTAGTGGCATTAATCACTCTTTTATTCGTCGTTACAGCATGTTCCAGATTTAGCACATGTCAGGAAAATTGCGTCAAATCAGGATTCAATGAAGGAAGTTGTGAATGGAAAGGAACAGCATTACCTATAAATAATTTGTGTGAACATGGTGAATCCTTAGGAAAAAAAGTCAGTGATTGCAGTGCTCAAGGCAATATTGGTTCTTGGCAAATATGCTGCTGCCAATATTAATGCCTCAGACTTAATTGAACTTAATCTGGTTATATCACCGAGCTTCGAGCGAGTCCTCGCAAATGCGGGAGCATTTACAGAGTTAACGAGCTCAGAGGTGCGAGGCCCGAGGTGAGCGGACCGAACACTCTGGGCGTAAGGCGCAGGGCCTGGTCAAGAAATTAAGCCTTTCTCTACGTTCTTGCATGGAAAAGAGGAACCTTGATAATGCAAAGTGTATATGCTACCGTCACAAGAAAATTGTTGGGCACTAATTCTGTATTTTCCGGATATCAGAAAATTGTGCACTGTACATGAGCACCCACAGGCGGCGCACATTATACAGGGTTCATCGACAACAAGCCAGTCATTCTTCATGAGTTCGTCTTGCACCCAATCGTGAACTCCTTCACACTCTATGGAGGGTAGCTTAATCTTCTTTGGAGCAGATGATTTGCATTCTTCAAGGTCTTTGTTCAACATAATCATTTTGTTAGAAATATTCATCAATGATTCATTAAGCGACAATACAATCTGGTCCTTGTCATTGAGAACTTCTTCCATCACCGTGCTATTGGTTCTAAGGTTTTGGATTATTTGTTCTTTTTCGACCAAATTAGATTCCAAAGTTTGAATCCTATTAGTTTGTGCACTGCAAGCACAGAGAACGATTGCGATTCCAATAAAGAGGAAACCTTTCATGACGAGAGTAACACATATATCTATTAAAGAGTATCGTTCTCCGCAAACTATGGACCGGGCCCAAGCATTATATCATATAATCAGGTTAAACGACCGAAAGGAGATAGGCTGAAGCGAACGAAGTGAGCGAAGGAGTTGAGAAAGTCGGCCGATATGTTTATAAAGGATCATCCCATCACAATGCATATGACCCAGCAATTCAACATAATAATAGAAAAAGGAGAAGATGGCTATTTAATATCGGAAGTTGTAGAGCTACCAGGGTGCCACACACAAGCAAAATCCCACGACGAACTTATAAAAAGAACCAGGGAAGCAATCTGCTTATACCTAAAGAGCCAGAAGGAACCAATAGAATTCACAGAAAAATTTGTGGGACTTCAGAAAATAGAAGTGTAAAATGGCAAAGTTGCCGCTCATTTCTGCAAACAGGTTAATCAAAGTCCTCCAAAAGCTCGGATTTGAAGTAATCAGACAAGAAGGAAGCCACGTCTTTCTACAACACCCTGATGGAAGAACCACAGTAGTACCAAATCACCCAGGAGAGGAACTGGACAGAGGACTGCTAAATAAGATTCTCAAGAAGGATTGCAGTGTTACCAGAGAGCAATTCATGAAGTGTCTGTAACGGCCGACTTTCTCAATTTCCTTTAATCGCTGTTAGGAGAGGTGAGGGCGAAGCCCGAAAGTGCAACTTCCCAAGCGAAGCGCAGAGTTTTTTCCGAGCACTAAAATTTCGAGCAAAGCGAGTGTAAACTTGATTTCAAAATTGGCGAGGAAAAAATTTCTTCTAACATATATTATGCGTAACACAACTACGCTCAATACTGGAATTTGCCGCAAAATGAGTAAATTATTTGTGATTTTTTCAATACCATAATGAATTGTCCATTAACAAGATGCACTAGCCTGAAGGCTCTTTTTCCTCATCTCCTGCCTTGTGACTGTTGAAATATCCTCCTCATTCATTGCATCAACATGCTCAGCCATTTTTGACATCCTCAATTTTTTGAACCACTTTCTCAATCACTTCCTTTGGTGTAGACGCTCCAGCAGTCACCCCCACCTTCTTAACATTCAACCAGGCTGGATCCAGCTCTGACTCATCTTCCACAAGATGTGTTTCTACAAGCTTTGCGCAGGTCTCTTTCAACTCTTGGGTGTTGCTTGAGTTCTTTCCGCCGATGACAATCATGACATCTACCTTTTTGCTCAGCTCCTTTGCATCGTCCTGTCGCTTTCTTGTGGCAAGGCAGGTGCTGTTATAGACCCTTAATTCCTTATAGTTGATAACAGCATTCTTTATCTCGTTCAGCTTTTCCTCTGTGAGTGTTGTCTGGCAGACAACAGCAAGCTTTCCGTTCCCAGGAATCTCGTCAGCGCTTGACACAATTATTGAATCAGCAGCCCTGCTTGCGATGCTGTTGACTTCAGGGTGGCCTTTTTTTCCGATGATTATGACCTTGTAGCCTTCCCCTGCAAGCATTGTCGCAGTGTCCTGCACATTTTTCACATAGCTGCATGTCGCATCAACAATCCTGATGCCATTATTGCTGCAGTAACTAAACACTTCGAGCAAAGCCCCATGGGATGGAATAATGAGTGTGGAGCCTTTGGTTATGTCGTGATAGTCATCAACCTTTTTTACTCCTGCTTTTTCCAGCTGCATTACCACAGAAGGGTTATGCACAAGCTCTCCCAAGATATAGACATCATCTTTTGCAGCAGAAAATGCCATCTCGATTGCGTTCTTGACACCAATGCAGAATCCTGCAGTCTTTGCAACAGTCACTTCAGTCATTTGTCACGATTTGCTATGTACTGTGCGATGTACTCAAGGAACTTGCGGCCTTGGCTGTTCATCCTTGTTGATTTCAATGCCCTCTGTGCATGTTCAAGGTATGCCTGCATTAGCCTTTGAGAGTATTCGAGGCTGCCAGTTGATTTCACAATATCCTGCACTCTATGCACCTCTTTTTCTGTGATAGACTTATTTCCCAGGCAGTGAAGCAGGAACTTTCTTTCCTGAGCGTGCACTTTCTCGAGCGCCTTCAGCACCAGTATCGTCTTCTTTCCCTCGCGGATGTCGCTACCTACAGGTTTACCTATTCTTTGCCTTGCGCCAAACAATCCAAGTATGTCATCCTGCAACTGGAAGGCTTTTCCGAGAGGCATGGCAAAATCAGAGAGTTTCTCAAGCTGCTTTTGGCTTGCGCCTGCAAGCAAGGCTCCTATGTGCAGCGGACCCTCTATTGTGTAGACAGCAGTCTTCAGCGCATGAATCCTCAAGACATCTTCTTCAGTGACCTGTTCGCGCTCAGATTTTATGTCAAGCATCTGGCCAAAGCAGGTATTTACAATAACCCTGTTGAATTTTTCCAGTGCGAGAATCTTTTTTTTCGCCTGAAATTCTGCATTCAGGATTGCCTCGCTGCCAAGTGCTGCTGCAATATCTCCAACTACAATAGCCATGGACGTACCGTAATGCTGGTCCTTTGACTTTGCCTCGTACACCTTGTGGACAGTCAGGTAGCCTCTGCGCAAATCATCCTGGTCAATTATGTCATCGTGGATAAGAAGATATGACTCCATGAGCTCGATAGCAATGGCAGCATCAACTATTGCCCTTTCGTTGCTGCCTCCAAAACCCTTGTAGCTGAAAATGCACAGCATTGGCCTTATTCTCTTGCCGCCCTTAAGGCTAAAGTCTTTCAGTGTCTCTAATGCCTCTGCTCCAACAGAGGCAACCCTGCCAGCCCTTCTCAGGCGCTCCTCAAAGAAGGCCTCAAGTCTTGAATCAATCATCTGCTTGTACTTCTGCATCAGTTCTTTCATTCTCCCACCACATTAACAAATATCTCCCTCTTTTTTGGGCCGTCAAGCTCTATAAAAAGTATGCTCTGCCACTTCCCAAGCATAAGCATCCCGTCTGACACAGGTATTGTCTCGCTTGCTCCAAGCAAAAGGCTTTTGAGGTGCGAATGCGCGTTCTCCGGCTCATCAACAGGAGCCTGCCTTTCATCTATATGGTCATGGTTATAAGAACTGCACCTTGGAACAATGCATTCAATATACCTCTTCAGGTCTCTTTGCAGCAAAGGTTCGTTCTCATTAATGCGTATAGCACTTGTTGTGTGCTTTGTGAACACATTTGCCAGTCCTGACATCACATGGCTCTCCTTCACAATATCCTTGACCTTCTGGGTTATGTCCAGGATTTCTGTTCCTGAAGTGCTTTCAACATTGATTCTTCGCTGCATTGCTGCCATCTTTCTTTTGGATGCAATAATCTTTATAAAAGCTTATGCTCCCCTCAACCAATGCTCCACAAATATCACAAGCTAACAGTCATCTTGCTCATTGCACTGTCAGTATTGTTCGGACTGATATTTGTTGCTGCGTACTTAGGCTTGAGAAATGGGCACGCTCTTTTTGCCACTGGCTTGCCAACAACAGTGGAGAACTTGACTGTGATGGGTCTGTCGCTTGCAGCGCTGGTAAGGGTATTCTTTGCAATACTCACAATAGAGCACAGAAAGGATCTTTAGGCCTCAAGAGCCTTTATCTTCTCCCGCAGATTATCTATTGTCTTTGTGTTGTCCTGGTGAGCAAGAAGCGAGCCGCACTCAGGGCACTTAAACTCAAAAGTCGCAGCCTGGTCAAAATCCAGCCTGCAGCAGATGTTTGGGCAGATAAAGTAGGAGTTGAAGTTCTCCTCTTCTTTCTTGAGCTTTTCTTTGAGATTGGTGATCTTTTGCTTCTTTAGGTTACCGACAAGCTGCTTCAGCCTCTTGACATTGAAAGTCCAATAGCTAATGTACCATCCCTTGACCCTGTCCTTCTTCCTGTGGTAAGTCACAAGGTTGTGGTCATGGAGCCTGTAAAGCATATTCCTTGTGTGGTTCACTTCAACGTTGATCTTTTCAGCTATCTTGAACTCAGAAATGTTTTTCCTGTTACGCAGGAACTTGACAAGAGGTATCACATCCTCTCCCACCAATTCCTCCACAGTCTTGTACAGTGTTTCGTGTGTTAGTGTCAAAATAAATACCCCTGTTAGCTTTTGCCTTCGCAGAACATGCACCGCTAAAACGGTCTTCTGCACCCCCTTTTACATTTCTGGAAATGCTTATTTATAAACTTTTCGTTTTTTGGAGTTTCTCGACGAAGATTTTCGTATTTTGTTAACCACTAATAAGTGGATACTATTACTGTTCGTTATTTAAATATTCCACACACCAGTCTCCTTTTCCCTTGAGCAGACGCAAAAATCCACTTGCCGACTCACAAGAGCCTTAAAAGTCTCTTTTGCCTTGTCTGGTGTGTTGTTTACAGAAGAGAGATGGCCTAAAAAGATATGCCTAAGCCTAATTCCATAGTTTTGGACAAGCTCGCTTGCAGAAAAATTGCTCAGATGGCCTGCATCCCCAAGAATCCTGTACTTCAGGAATCTGGGATAAGGGCCTTGCAACAGCATGTCTACGTCATGGTTTGACTCAAGCAAGACTGCATCAAGACTTGGCAGCGCATCCAGCATCTGCAAAGTGACAGTTCCTGTGTCAGTAAAAATCCCGAATTTGCCAATTACAAATCCGCAGCTAGCCACATCATGGCTTGTCTGAACTGGCAAAACCTTCATGCCAGCGATTTTGAAAGGCTGACACGCAGAGAATTTTTTCACGTTTCTGCCAAGATAGTGTGCTGCCTCACAGCAGGTATCGCTTGTGGCAAGAACAGGTATCCCATATTTTCTTGATATGACTCCTGCGCCTCTTACATGGTCTGTGTGGGAGTGGCTTACAACGATAGCATCCACGTTTTCCAGGCTCTTGCCAATCCGGTTCATCCTTTGCTCGATTTCCCTGCAGCTCAATCCAGCATCAAAAAGAATACCTGCATTCTTGTCTTCAACTAGGCAGCAGTTGCCGTTGCTGCCAGAGGCAATCACTGAAACCTGCATCAACCAAATAATAAATAGGTTGTTTATATG
>JBDRIZ010000225.1:0-9943 GCA_043815525.1 Candidatus Woesearchaeota archaeon | reverse complement strand
TTGTTTCTTGTGGGCATGGAGTTTGACCTGCGAAACCTCAAGTACCTTGGAAAGGACCTCTTCATCATAACAACAATCCAGACAGTTGTTTTTTTTGGGATTGCGTACTATGCAGCAGTCCTTTTTGGTTTCTCTGCAATATCTGCAGTTCATCTTGCTATTCTCTTTATTTTTGGCAGCACTCTTCTTGTGGCTAAGTGGGTTGAGGACAAGAACGAGACAAAGACCCTGCATGGCAAATTGGTGCTTGGAATCCTGGTAATGCAGGACTTGTTCGCTGTTATTGCCCTTACCTTGCTCAGTATTTTCAGCGAGCCAACACTCTTCAAGGTTCTTCTCGTGCCTGCTGGAGGTGTTGCTCTTCTCGCCATCGCTTTTGTCTTTGCTAAGTACCTCTTGAATCCCCTGTTGAAATTTACTGCAAGGTATCCTGAGCTGATGTTCATTTTCGGGCTTGGGGTTTGCTTCTTTTTTGTGCAAATCTCTCCACTGCTCGGCTACTCAACAACTATCGGTGCCTTTATTGCTGGTGTAACCTTGGCAAACACAAACTACAAGAACGATATCTATTCAAGGCTAAAACCACTAGTCATATTCTTTAACATGCTCTTTTTTGTGGGCCTTGGTTTTCAGTTGAGCATCGACGCAACACCTCACCTGGTTTTATTCACAGTATTATTGTGCCTTGCAGCACTGACCTTGAAGCCGCTTGTTTCCTACATAACAATGAAGATTCGTGGCTATGACATGAAAACCTCTTTTATTGTAAGCGTGTACTTGGCACAACTAAGTGAGTTTGGTATCATCATCATTGCTGGAAGCGCGTTTGCAGGTTCTCTGCCTGGCTATATTGGCGCGATAGCTATAGTGTCAGTAATAGTCACGATGGTCGCTTCATCGTATTATATTAGATATGACAAGAAAATGTTTGGTTTTTTTGAGGGTGCTCTAACCAAGATTGATAGTTTTTTCCCAAAGAAAGAGCTTGGTACTGCAAAACTGGATGCTGATTACAATGTTGTGATTTTCGGGTTCCATGACATTGGCAGGGATGTTGTCTCTAGGCTGCAGGGGTTTGGCAAGAAAATCCTTGTTGTGGAGAACGATCCTTCAAGTATTGACTCTTTAAAGCGCCAGGGTATCACTTTCTTGTATGGTTCAGCAGCGACGCCTTACTTTTTTGACCAGATGGACTTTAGCAGCGTAGAGATTGTTGTGTCAAGCTGTCATGACCTTGATGACAATATCATGATCATTGGGAAACTTAAGAAGGAAAACCCTAAAGGAGTAGTCTTTGTGACTGCCAAAAGTGTCAAGGATTCTGTGAAGCTTTATGATCTTGGCGCTGATTATGTCATTTACCCTTCGTATGTTAACCAGCAGCAGATCTCTGTTCTTATCGAGGATTATCATTCTGATGTCAGCAAAGTATTAAACAAGAAGCTAAAGGACATTGCTACCTTTGAGGAGCTGTACAGGCAAAAAGAGCCTACGCCTCAATTTGACATGAACAAGTTCCTCTTGTCCTTGGCGCAGAAGACGAGAAGGAAAAAGAAGGCATAACAAGCTAGTCTGCAGATCATGAGAATGCATGCTGCAATCAAGCCTGTTATAGCATAACTTTATAAGGCAATCTTTCTTCTTATTCTTTAGGTAGGAACAGAACTTAGCTCTCGCCTATAAGGTGAGGAAAGTCCGCCCACCATTGCAGCTTTTGCTGCATTATGGCCACTCTATAGGAGGCTTGGAAACAGGCGGCAACTGCGCAGAAACGAAACGGCCATTGGCAAATGGAATGAGGCATGCGAAGGTCCTGGTGACAGGATTCAAGATGCTCAGAAATTATATTTCTGGCACGTCAAGGAAACCTTGACGTAACCTGCCGACGTCGTCAATGGATTCGGTGAAACGGCAAGCCCTGGCTGGTGCAAGTCTTACGACGCTTAGTTGAATGCTAAGGAAGGCCATCGGCATGCTTATAGCATGCTTTGGGCCTTTACAGAAGGCGGCTTATTTTGTTCCTACCGAAATTTTTATAAGATAGGGTTGTTTCACAAGAATAAAATGGCTCAAGACAAGATTTCGATGCCGACAAGCACTGCTGGTATTACAAGGTACTTTGATGACTACAAGTCAAAGATTGAGTTCAAGCCAGGCCATATCATAATCCTGGTGGTTGTTGTCATATTCATCTCTGTTTTCTTGCACGCTTATTTTGGGTTTCTTTTACAATGATGCAGTTCAATCAGCGTCAGATGCAGCAGGCTATGAAGCGCATGGGCGTTTCTCAGGTGGACATCCCTGCAAGGGAAGTGGTTATTAGAACTGATGATAAGGAGATAGTCATTTCTGACCCCCAGGTCGCAAAGGTCAACATGATGGGATCTACTTCTTACCAGATTTCTGGCAAGGAAATGGAAAGGTCCCTTTCTACAGAGCCAGAAATTGGCGAAGAAGACATCAAGACAGTGATGGAGCAGGCAGGTGTTGAGAGGGATGCTGCTCTAAAATCAATCAAGGAGTCAAAAGGGGATCTTGCGCAGGCGATTCTTCAGTTAAGGTCATAGTCTTGTGCCAATTCTGTTAATTTTTGTTAATAATCGCCTTAAACGCTCACACTTTGCCCGGGAACGCCATATTCCAGTTTCATCATTCTCGCGCGCTCATTTCCTGGACCAGGCAATCTGGTCAGCAGAAGAACATCTTTATGTTGCACTATCTCCTCAAGGCTTATTGCACCGTCTATTTCTGTTGCAGGCATTGGCTGTATCCTTCCGTTACGTCCATAGAGGTGATATAGTCCCTTGGTCCCAGCAAATCGTTGCATGTAGTCAATGAATTCTTTCTCGTTTGAAACAGGAAGCGAGGTTCCGTTCAGGTCTTTTGGGCTGTATGCAATTACGACTTGTTTGGCTTTTATACCATCACTGGCAATATGATTAAGGAGTTTTACCGACCAATTATATACCTGTTCTGCGACAGCCATTCTAATCAGTATACAAAAACAGCTATTTCTTTGTTTTGGTTATATTTTTTTTATTTATTGAAAGAAAATAACATATATTTTTATATTAATAAAAAATTATTGAGTTTGTGAAGCGTACAGACACAGAATTGATTTTTCTTTACTCGGAGAACGCTCGTGTGAAGATTTCTGACCTCGCCTCATCATTGAAAAAGACAAGTCAGCGCCTGAAGTATTCTGTTTTTAGCTTGGAGAAGGCAGGCATTGTTTCTAATCCTCACTGCGTTTTTGACTACTCTTATTTTGGCCTGCTTCTTTTCCGCGTATATTTCAAGGGAGGTTATGTGAGTGAGAAGGAAAAGTCGAGCATCATAGACAAGCTCTCGTCGAGCTCCTCTGTTGTCTCGATTTATGAGCTCACAGGAGAGTTTGACCTTTGCATTGAGATGGAGTCTTTCAACCCTTCAAGGTTCAATAAGGACTTGAGGTTTCTTGTGAGCCTTGTCCCGACCCTTAATAATTTCAAGATTGTGCTCAACATTGTGACCCATATCTATCCAAGGCTGTACCTGATAGGAAGGGATATACCTGAGTTTTCTCCTGAGATCATTGTTGGAGGAGACCGCGCTGTCGAGTCTTTCAGTATGCCAGAATTTGCCGTGATGCGGCTTCTTAACGAAAATGCAAGGATTCGCATCAATTCTCTTAGCCGGCAGTCACGGATAAGCATACCAACAGTGTCTTCCATAATAAAGAACCTCAAAGAAAGGCGAGTCATCAGGGCTTTCAAGTTTGTTGTCAACTGCTCAAGGCTTGGCATCTTCAAGTTCAGGCTTTTTTTAAAGCTGCACAATCATGGCATTGAAAGGGAGAGCGCCCTGATGGATTTTCTCAGGGATACGCCAGAGATTGTGCAGGTGAACAAGACTGTTGGAGACTGGGATTTGGAGATAGATATCGAAAGCTTTGACAAGTCAAAAATCCGGATGATAACAGTGCATCTAAGGGAGCAGTTTGCTGACATTATCGAGACCTTCAACATCATGGAGTTCTTCCAGTACTACAGGAAGGGTTTTCTTCCAGGGCATATCTTTGAGGAGAATAAGTGAAAAAGTCTTGAGGTTATTGCTGCCTTTTTTTTGCAGTTTTCCAAAGCATTTCAAAATGGCCCCTGTAGCTGTCTGCTAACCCTTGGTTTTTGATTACTATCAATGTAAATGGTTCCCAGATTAGTATTGCCACTCTGTTTCCATATACAACTGTCGGTGTTGGCCCAAAGAATTCGCTTGGTACATACCTGTATTGAATGTGCTTCCTCTTGTAGGTATACATGGCATTTTCACTTGTGAGTAGCCTGTTTTTGATTCCAAGTTTTTCTTCCTTGTTGAAGTACTGTTCCATCAATACAGGAAATCTATGCTGGAACATGGATTCATCGATTCCAAAACCCACATATTCTTGTCTTACAGCCAGAAGGTCGTTTAGCAGAAATTTGAATCCCTCATTTCCTTTATGTACCTCAACTTCAAGAGTTGTCTTTTCCGTTGTCATTAGTTTTAGAATCTCTGGCATCATCTCAGATACATTCTCTTCTTTTTCTTTCAAGTATTCAATAAGCTTTTGTGGGTGTACTGCCTTGTATTGCTTTACGTTCTCTACTATCACAAAATTGGCTAGTCCTTTGTTCACGAGTTTTTCCAGGAAGTCGTATATTGTTGTTCTGTGCAGGCCAGTCTCTTCCTTTATCTTGCTTGCAGCTACACTTCCAAGCTTTAGGAGCGCGAGGTATGTCTCGGCTTCGCCTTCAGAAAGTCCAATGTCTTTAAGCGTATTTTTTATGTCCATTGATGGAAAGATGGGCATCTCCTATAATAATCTTGTTGTCGTAAAAACGACAGCATAAACATATATAAAAGTACTACTATATAGTAACTAATTATCACAATCATATAGGTTTACAAAATGAAAAGCGTCAATATTTTATTGGCAACTGCTGTTGCAGCATTCCATTTTTTTATTGCACCAGGACCTACCTGGCCAGCGGAACCTGCAAAAGATTTAAAGCAGAAAAATACAGTTGAGGCTGGAACTGATAGATCACTAAATTCATGTTTGAATGTTGACTTATTGTCAAAGTATGTTTCAAGAGGTTTCCAATATTCCAAGGGGCCGGTTATCCAACCCAGTATATCCGCAACCCACTCAAACTCATATGGAGATTTTACTGTTATTGGATTCCTGAATATTGATTCTGAGCAAAGATTGCCTAACGAAGCTAACCTGACGGTTGATTTCAGCAAGACCATTGGAAGAACCTCTGTTTCTCTTGGATACACGTACCTGACTTTTCCAAACACATTTTCTAAGGATACGCAGGAGGTATATGCAAGAATGGGTTTGGATGTATTGTTAAATCCTTCTTTGTGTGTAGTCCATGATTTTGGTGACGGCAAGGGAACATATGCTGAGTTTTCTGCAGGCCGTGTTTTGAAAGGATTGCCTGTCTCACTTGAAGTTGCTTTGGGATATAATAGCCATTACTATAGGGAAAGAAGTGGTCTGAGCCATGCTGAATTCAGGATTGGATTTCCAATGAAGATCACTAATAACCTTGTTGTGACTCCAAAGGTATGCTATTCAAAATTCTTGGATAACGATTTTGAGGACCATTTGTATGGGTGTGTATTATTTGAAGCAGGTTTCTAGTTGGGCTGGAGAGAATTTCTGGATTGATGCCATGCAGAATGGATTGTACCTTCCAGAGACAGATTTTTTCCCTGGAATAGTCAATTCCTTGCTGCAAAAAGAGAATTTGGTTAGCAGTAAGATTCTGGATTATTGCTGTGGCAATGGTAGATTTGGTGAATTGGCAAAAGAAATGGGTGCGTCTGTTGTTGGCATTGATAATTCGCCAAAATTACTTGCAACAGCATCTGAAATAATGCCTGTTGCTCGTTCCATAGCTACAGACCTTCCTTTTCATAGCAATAAGTTTGATTATGTGCTTTCATTCAATGCCCTGCATGTCATTGAGGATTTTCGCAGGGCTATTGCTGAGGTGCATAGGGTTCTTGCTCCTAGTGGTAGGCTATTGCTTTCCATAGTCAGCCCTTATGCAGAGAAATGGGATATCGATTCCGGACTTTGCTATAAAGACTATTCAAACTATTGGAAACAAGAAACTAGGCCTTGGGTTTTCAACCTCACTAACAGCAGCCACCACATTGAATACTATTTTCACAGGCCGTGGGAAACATATAGTTCTGCTTTATCAAACTGGTTTGAGCTGGCTGCACCTATTATGCCAAATCTCTTGACAGAGCAGTGCCAACAAGGTAAATATGCCTCGCTTGAGTATTTGATTGTCTCTGCAGAAAAAAGGATTCTCTGAGAAAATCCTTGCACAAGATTATTATATGCGCTATAAGCAGCATATCAGTATGAAAGCAGTCCTCTTCGATGCTGGCGGAGTCCTTGTTGACTTTGCTGATTTCGGAAAATGGCTCTTTGACATATTCAAGCCTCAAGACCAGAGAAAGTTCTGGGAGGAGATTAACATCTTGTGCCTTCCCTTATGCAGGGGAGAGGTCACCCTTGAGGATTTCTGGCAACAGCTCAGGAGAAAATACAAGATTCAATTGGATGATTCCAGCTTGCACAGTGTATGGGTGGAGAAATTTGCCAATCTCACTAAGATAAACAGGCAGGTTCTTGATATAGCGTTGTCGCTTAAACCAAGATACCAGATAGGCATAATATCCAACACTATACCCCAGCATGCTGAGATTCACCGCACCGCTGGCCTTTATGACATGTTTGATGTTGTGCTCCTGTCAAGCGAGCTGCAGATGACAAAGGATGACGAGAGGATTTTTCTCCTTGCAGCTGAGATGCTAAATGTACTTCCCCAGGAGTGCGTTTTCATTGATGATGTGAAACTTTTTGTTAACAAGGCAAGGTCTGTCGGAATGACTGGAATATTGTACGAGGGCCCGGAAAAACTCGCAAAATCGCTACAGGGTCTTGGGCTATCATAACCTTTTTATAGCTAGTTTTCCTTTACTACCTCATGGAGAGGTTCCAGGAGGCTAGGGATAAGGCTAAGCGGAACTTGCAGATTGCTGACCACATGGCTTACATGACTTATAGTCTTGTAAAAGACCCCAGGCTTCTTGTTGTTGTGATGGAGAATCTCTTTCTTGCCTTGACAAATGCCATGTCTTCTGTTCTGCATTACGAAAGGTTTTTTAAGAGGCTCGAGCCTTTCCCTGAAAATTTCGAGGCAAAGTTCACAATTTTTCAAAATTGCGCGATAAAGTACAGCATTGACAAGTCTTACTTGTCTATGATAAGGGATATCAAGGAGTTCATTTACGAGCACAAGAGAAGTCCTATGGAGTTCACAAGAAAGGACCGTTATGTGATTTGCACAGACAACTACAAGATGAAGGCGATTTCACTCGATAAGATAAAAAGGTACATTCTTCTGACAAGAAATTTCTTGCAGATTACAAACAGCATTGTTGGAAAAGATGAGGGAATCCTTAGGTGAGGCTAAAGAGGAGTTGAAGAGGGCTGACCATCTCATTTACGTCAGCCTGAAGTACACAAGAAGCGTTGACGTAATCAGGAGTACTATCGAGAGGCTTATCAACACTTACGAGATCATTGTTAAGTCAGTTCTTGTGCGTGCCAAGGAGAGGAAGCTTATCGCTTCCATTCCTATGTCCCCAGGGATCCAGGCTGAAATTGTCAGGGATTTGTATTCGGATGATGAAACAATTACAAATTACATTCAGTTTTACCTTCTGCTTCGCAGGATGTACAAGGGAAAGTACACAAGAGCCCGCGAGTTCCGAAGAAATGTCACCATGACAGTTGAAGTTGATAAGAAACAAGTTGAGGTAAACATTGACATTATCACAGAGTACTACAAGCGCTCGCTTGCATTCCTTGATTATGTTAGGGACAAATTCCTGAAATAAACATGCATCACTTGCGGAAAAAAGGCTGGTCAAAAAAGGAGCTGGATAGGCTCAAGAGGGCAAAGGCAAAATCAATAGAAAAGAGAAGCAGTTTCGAAAAATTTTTGCATGCCTATCTTTTCTGGATAGTAATTCTGGCTGCTGTTTTCACTAACTTCATTATTGGTTTGCTTTTTGTTCCTCTGCTTCTTGTGATGGGTGGATTGTTAATGTACTCAGTCATTGTATCAGTTGGGCTGTGCTTTGGATTCCTGTTTGAGAATCTTGTAATGAATTTTGATGACTTCTCTCACCATCATCATGTGCTGCTTATAGCTATTGTTCCCGCAATTGCAGCAATCAGCGTTCTCGTTTTCTCGCAGATAGCAAATCAACTGATTCTTTTCTTTGACCTGCCTGGCATACTGCACAACAGCCTGCTCGTTGGGCTGGTCTATGGCCTTTCTTTTATGCTGCCGTTTGCGTTAAAGCACACCATAAAATCTTGATTTTCCGCTATTTCTTGGGATAGAACTGTCAGTGGAAAATTTGGGGTCAACCGACCCGAGCATGCTGTTCAGTCTTTGACCGGGTGGTAGGTTTTCGCTTGGCATATCAAGCTAGAATATCTACAGTAGCTCTTCCTCATATATCTTCATAACCTTGCTCTTGATCTTCTCGTCCATTGTGTGGCTTTCGTGCGGCTGCATGAACTTTTTGTGAAACTCGTCTTCTCTCATCCTTGCTTCTGCGTAGAAATCCTTTTTGAATTTGTCAACTAAGTATCCTTTTGCGCCGTTTTTTAGTGCCAGGTAGAATGCGTACATCTGCTGGTCTCTTGCTTCTGCGCTTCTCTCGTATTCATCGCTGTCCGAGCCGTCAAATAGCGAGTAGTATTTTAGGTGTTCCTTGTCAAAAAAGTCTGTTTCAAAATTCACTCTTCCTACGTCGATGTTGTGCGCTTTCATGAATAGGTAGAGCCTTGCGCACTTCGGGCACTGGTAGCACCATCTCTGGGGTGTTTGCACATCATCAGAGCAGTCGCAGGATATCTGGTATTTTGCGAACTGTGGATACCGGTTGAATAGCACTTTGACTATCGCAAGGTTTGTGAGCGGCTCTATCAGGCTTGAGACTGATCCCTGCTTTGCTGTCATGAGCTTCACCATTGTGCTCTGGTGCTTTGTCCACCCCCACATCTGGTCAAAGCTTGGGAATGTCTTTATCCCGTCTTCGTTCACAAACCCGAAGTTCATGTCCTGTTGGTTGCCAAGAAACAAGTATCTTGCTTTGTGATAGTGCATTACTGGCAAGGATAAAAAGCAGAATCCTGTCATCATGTGGCTGTACCCAAGGCATGTCTCAGGGACATTCCATGTCTCAAAATCGTTTAGTTTTTCGAACTCGTTTGTCACATGGTGCAGTTTGATTCCAAGGTCTTTGGCAAGCCTCTTGCTATACTCCATTTTCATCGCGTTTTCCTTTGGCGACACCGTGTCAACAAAGTATGTTGCCACTGGGTCAAGCCCCAGCTCGTGCGCTACAGCTAGTGTGAGCAGGCTGTCTTTTCCTGAAGAAAATGGGACCACTGCCTTTTCCTGCAGCACCCCATCATATTCTGGCAGTTTAGCGTGCGGATCGTCAAACAAGTATTCGATGTTCAGAAGATGCTGCAGCACTCCCCATGTGTTGTCCGAGTATGTCTCGACTGCTGATGGAACACTTCTTAATACTACCATGTTGTAGAATGGCTGGAACACTGGTAGTGCTGTGTTGTAGTGCAGTTTCTCAAGCCTTGCAACCATCGGAAGGTTTATTGTCAGAAGATACGCAAGGTTGTCTATCAGTGCTGGCTTTGATTTTTGAGGATAGCTTTGCCAAATATCTCCTGGGTATTTCAGAAAAACCTCTTTGTTACCAAAATTCGCCTTGAGGCCCTCTGGAGTTTCTCTTATCTCTATCCTTGACTCCATTGACAATCAATAAAAACAAATCATTCTTATATTTTTGCATT
>JBDRIZ010000224.1:0-4216 GCA_043815525.1 Candidatus Woesearchaeota archaeon | reverse complement strand
GTATGTGTTGCAGCCTTTCTCTCCAAAATGTGTCTTGATAGCAACTCTCTTGCCAAGGGCTGAAAAGTCAATCTTTTCAAGCACTTTCTCCAATTCTTTTGCCATATACACTTCTATCATTGAAGTTTTCGGCTTCTTAGGAGATATTTAAGGATGTTGCCTAACTCTATCTGTTCAGCCAGTATATTGAGAAGTTTAGTATTGCTGCAAAAGTTACCCATAAGACATATGGGATAAGCAGATATGCTGCCGGTCTTGAGACCATGTAAAACGCTGCGATTGTTAAGATTATCGCTGCCCATAGTACAATAATCTCAATGAATGCATAAAATGGAGACCTCAGCCCGAAGAACAATATTGACCACAATATGTTGAGTGCCAGCTGTGCCCCAAAGATTGTCATGGCGATTTTCACTCTTCTTGCCCCTACTCCTTTGCTCCAGACCAAATATAGCGAAATTCCCATTAGGATGAACAGGGTTGTCCAGACTGGTGCAAAAACCCAGTTCGGAGGATTGAAGCTTGGCCTATGTACTGTTGTGTACCATGTCCTTACAGAGTCCATTGTGAAGAATGAGCCTATGAGCCCGGCAAGGTTTGTGATTGCAATAGAAACAATCAGCTTTATCCATGATATGCCCATTCTATATTATAAACAATTGGAATATTTAAATCCTGATGCCCACAAGCAGTACCAAGGAAGAATTAGCCAGGCAAATTTATAAACAAACGACAAAATCCTCCTATCAAGGGTGATGGCATTGATAGAATTTGGAGAATTCAAGGGTAACAAGCTCATTGTTTTGAAGAGGAGCGATGACGACCGCTTTCCTTTCCAGTTTGGAAAAGCGAAAGCGAAATTGATTGTTGAGCACTTTGAGGATATAAAAAAGTTCGCGGAAGAAGAGTAATCTGTCTTTTGCGAGCATCAGCGAGCGCGTCCGGCTTTATGTCGGACAAGGGACCAACGGACTTTGCCGTTGATATCAAGAGGTTTGCCGAAGAGGAATAACACTATTTGAATTGTAGGCCGAACACAGCTTCTTCCATGTCCTTTGGGTAGTTGAATGTTTCAGGAAAAATTAGTGTAATATTGTACCTTCTGTTCCTGTGATGCAGCAGGAATGATTGTATATGGTCAGACCTTGTCTGCAGGACATATCTTTTGGTGAATGCTCTTTTTCCTCCGACAAGTATTGGCAGCGGTGACTCTCCCTGCCATTTGATGCGTTCCTTTGATATGCCCTCCTCGTATATCTGCCATTCCTTCTCCAAGTTATATTCCTTTGGTCCCCACTCTATGATAATTTGTGCAAGTTTGTCTTCGACATTGTATTTGGAGAATAGCTCCCTTCCGTGTGTCGGCAGTTCAGTGAGAGGCTTAATCAGGTTTGGGTTTGGGAATATCATCACTGTCCATTTGCCCTCTGCGCTGTTATACAGGGTTTTTATGTTATATATTTGTAGTTCCTTTATGGTTCCAAATTTAAAGACAATCTCTTTTTCTGCAACATTGAGCGGCATTGCGTATTTGCCATTCCTTGAGATATACTGTTTTGCTGTCGCTTCTGCTTCCTTTCGTTGGCCGTAAGCCTCGTATGGGCAAGCATTTAATGCACCAAAAGCTGCGGCAGCTAACATCACCCATCCGGCAGCACTTACCTTTACTCTCTGCTCCAGCCCTTCAGTTTCAGCCATGCCAGTGGTAAACTGTTTGGGATATTTAAAATCTGTCCTCTGGTTGTTGTCTGCTTGTAGGTACGACTTCTCCAGGTTTTGTGTCATGTCTACTCCATCTGCCAGTGAATCCTTCACAGGACATTTCCACATAACCTATTTAAACAGCCGTTTTTTCTTCAAAAGTCGATGAAAAGCATTGTAATCCAGGGTGCTTGCGAGCATAATCTCAAGAACATTAGTATAACCCTTCCAAGGGACAAGCTGATTGTCTTCACTGGCCTTTCAGGTTCAGGAAAGTCGACTCTTGCCTTTGACACGATCTATGCTGAGGGCCAGCGCCGCTATGTCGAGTCTTTGTCCAGCTATGCAAGGCAGTTCATTGGCTTGATGAAGAAGCCCCATGTGGATTCTATTGAGGGGCTTTCTCCTGCGATAGCAATAGAGCAGCGCACCACAAGCAAGAATCCCCGCTCGACTGTCGGCACAGTGACTGAGATTTATGACTATCTCAGGCTTCTTTTCGCGAGGATTGGAGTCCCGTACTGCCCTGACCATGACATAATTATTGAGCAGCAGTCTGCAGAAAGGATTGCTGACCAGGTTCCAAAAGGTAGCATTACTGTCCTGTCTCCTGTTGTTAGGCAGAAGAAAGGCACTTATGAAAAGCTTATGCAAGACTTGCACAAGGAGGGTTATTCTCGTGTTCGTGTGAACAAGAAGTTTTGTCGCACTGATGAGAAAGTTTCTCTCGACCGCTACAAAATGCATGACATTGATGTTGTTATCGATAGGTTTGACTCAACTCGAAGGTCGAGGCTGGTTGAGGCCCTGGAATCAGCCTTGAAGAAGTCTGACGGTCTTGTTATTGTCCTGGATGAAAAAGGTAGCGAGACTTTGTTTTCTTCAAAGATGGCATGCCCCAAGTGCGGCTTGACCTTTGAAGAGCTCCAGCCAAGAATGTTCTCCTTCAACAGCCCTTTTGGTGCCTGCGAGACCTGTCATGGTCTTGGCATAAGGATGGATTTTGACCCTGATTTGATCATTCCAGACAAGTCAAAGAGTATTGCTGATGGGGCGATTGCGTTGTACAGAAACGCGATGGATGGCTGGCGTATACAGTATGTCGGTGCTGTTGCCAAGCATCATGGCTTTGACATCTTCACCCCTATTTCAAGACTGTCAGGAAATCAGTTCGATATCCTGATGCAAGGTTCTGCTGATAGGATCAAGTTCAATCTCAGCGCGAAGAATGGAGAGGCAAATTGGTCTTCTACTGGCGGCTGGGAAGGATTGATTCCTCAGTCTGAGAGGCTTTACAGGCAGACTGAGTCAGAATACAGAAGAGAGGAGCTTGAGCGTTTTATGAGGGTTTCTCCTTGCGATGCCTGTCACGGAAAACGTCTCAAGAGGAAGGTCCTTTCAGTCAAGATACAGGAGAAGTCGATAATTGGTATCACAGACCTCTCAATCAAGGATTGCATGCGCTTTTTTGACAATCTTAAACTCTCTATCAGGCAGCAGGAGATCGCAAGGCAAATCTTAAAAGAGGTAAAAGCCCGTCTTGACTTTCTTGACAAGGTAGGCCTTAGCTATATCACTCTCTCAAGAAATTCTGGAACACTTTCTGGAGGCGAGGCCCAGAGGATTCGTCTTGCAACCCAGATAGGTTCTAACCTTATGGGTGTGCTCTATGTTTTGGATGAGCCCTCAATTGGCCTGCATCAGCGCGATAACAAAAAGCTCATCAACACCCTTTTCAGGTTGCGCGACCTTGGAAACACGCTAATAGTTGTTGAGCATGACGAAGACACCATAAGAAACGCTGATTATGTTGTTGACTTGGGGCCTGGCGCTGGCTTGCACGGCGGAAAGGTTGTTGCTTTAGGGACTCCAAGGCAAATCGAAAGAAATTCTGATTCGCTCACTGGCCAATATCTTGCCGGAATGCTCAAGATTGATCTCCCACAAAATAGGAGAAATCCAGCATCCTTCATCAGGTTGACTGGATGCAGGGAAAACAACTTGAAGAATATTGATGTGAAAATACCTATCAGCCTTCTTACGCTGGTTACAGGAGTCTCAGGCTCAGGCAAGTCAACCCTTGTTTACGAGATACTCTACAAGGCTTTGATGAAAAAGCTGCATGATTCCAAGGAGGTTCCAGGTGATCATAAGAATTTGGTCTTTGACAGGGAAATTGATAAGGTGATTGTCATTGACCAGAGCCCGATTGGCAGGACCTCAAGAAGTAATCCTGCGACTTACACAAAGGTCTTCGACGAGATTAGGAAAATTTTTTCCCAGACTCAAGAGGCCAAGGTCAGGGGCTTCAAGCCAGGAAGGTTCTCTTTTAATGTTGAGGGTGGCAGGTGCGAGAGTTGCCATGGCGATGGATTGATAAAAATTGAGATGAATTTCTTGCCTGACATATACATCGAATGCGAGGAATGTAAGGGTAGGCGCTACAATAACGAGACTCTCGGGGTATTGTACAAGGGAAAGTCGATTGCTGATGTCTTGGCATTGAGCGTGGAAG
>JBDRIZ010000223.1:0-10633 GCA_043815525.1 Candidatus Woesearchaeota archaeon | reverse complement strand
TTGAGCCGGACTCTCAGGATTTGATTTTTGGCTACATGCCTATTGACAGGATTGCTGTCAGCCTAAATGGCGCAATTGCTGTCCTTGCGCCGCAGCAGGACTGGAACGGCAATGCAAAAATCATATTCACAGCATCTGATGGAATTAACTCTACAGAAAGCAACGAGGTGTTTCTTGAGATTGCTGCCGTCAACGATATTCCAATGATCATCTCAAACCCGAACAGTACAGCATTTGAAGACGCACTCTATACTTATGAAGTGCTTGCAACAGATATTGACGGAGATGATATCGAGTATTCTCTTGAGAAGGCTCCTGCTAGTATGACTATGTCCGACAATGTGATATCCTGGACTCCGTTGGACAACCAGGTTGGTGCAAACGAAGTGGTTGTCATTGCATCTGACGGCGACGAGATGGCAAAACAGTCATTCACCATAGTTGTAATAAACACTGAGGATGCTCCTGTTGCAAGAGATATGCCTAACCAGAATTTTGATGAGGACACTACTTACTGCATGGACATTTCAGAATACATAAGCGATCCTGATGGAGACAAGCTGACCTACTCAGTTGCGACTGAGCACCATGTGAGTGCGGCAATCGAAGGCTCAACTCTCTGCATTGTTCCTGAAACTGACTGGTCTGGTGCTGCGAAGGTCACAATAATCGCAACAGATGGCAAGTTCACAGCTGAAGCGTCATTTGAGGCTGTTGTGGAGCCTGTAAACGACGCGCCGATTATCACTTCAACCCCTCAATCAGAGGCTCTTGAGGATGGAGATTACACTTATGAGATTGCAGCTTATGACAAGGAGGATGACCCAATATCTTTCAGCCTTGCAGAATCTCCTACCGGCATGGTCCTGAAGGGCAATGTCATCTCGTGGTCACCATCTGACACGCAGATAGGAAAGAACACTGTTCTGGTCATTGCAAGCGACGGAAAAGATATCGGAGAGCAGCTGTTCACGATATTTGTCCATAACACAAACGATGCCCCTTATCTTGTAAAGGAGATTCCAGCACTTGCCTGGGATGAGGACACTGTTTACGAACTGGATTTGACAGATTACATAGCAGACCCTGACATGGAAGAGCTTGAGTATAGCGGAAGCGCACAGAATATGATTATTGAGTTCGCACAAGACAAAGCCTTGATTACTCCAGCAAAAGACTGGAATGGAGTAGGAAGCGCCAAGATAACAGCAAAGGACACAGGCTTGTCTGTTGAGACCAACGAGTTCGACCTTATAGTAAGGCCAGTGAATGATGCTCCTGTGCTGAGCGTATCAGACCTTGTTGTTGAAGAAGGCCAGCTTGCAAAAATCATTGCGTTCGCAATCGATGTTGAGAACGACCAGCTGACATTCTTCTATAGCAGCCCTTTCAGCAGCCTTGGCGAGTGGCAGACTGGATTCACTGACTCAGGTGTTTATGCGACAGAGGTCAAGGTCAGTGACGGCAAATTGTTTGACAGCAGAATTGTCAAAGTCACAGTCAAGGATTCACAAAACCACGCCCCTGAACTCATGCACATGCCTGATGTGAGAGTTGTTGAGGGAGATATTGTTCATATCATGCCAATTGCAACTGATCTTGATGGTGATAGCATTGTGTTCAAGTTCCAAAAGCCTCTTGACCAGGATGGCAAATGGCAGACAGGATTCACTGATGAAGGATTTTACAAAGTCTTGGTTGTTGCAGAGGATGGCAGGGGTGGCAATGCGAGCCAGGAAGTGACGATTACTGTGGAAAACAGTCCTGACAATCACGCGCCAAATCTATTTCACATTGGTGATATATCTGTGAGGGCTGGAGAGCTTGTCTCAATCAAGCCGGTCGCTGCTGACCCTGACGGAGATGGGCTTTCCATAAGCATAAGCGCCCCTGTGGGAAACGATGGCTACTGGCAGACTGCAAAGAAAGATGAGGGAGACTACAAGGTCACAGTCACTGCCTGCGATACCTCTGCATGCGCATCGCAGGTTGTTCTTGTCTCTGTTGGCGAGGCTGCATACCAGGAGCTGTTTGTAGAGAATATAAGGTTTAACGAGGTTGCAAGAGCAGGCGACACAGTTTTGATAACTGTCAATTTTGAGAATTCCGGAAATATCGAGATGAAAGGTGTTAAGGTAAATGCCTTGGTCCTTGATCTCGCAATCTCTGACTCTGCAGGACCGTTTAAGCTGCATGCAGGCCAGTCTGTCTCAAAGGAGCTGTACCTTTACATACCTCCTGAGACAAGGCCTGGAGTGTATGACATAAGGTTCACTATCAATAACGCCAATGAGCGAAGAGTAAAGCACAGGGCTATAGTCGTAGTCTAGGGGGTGTCTTGCATGGAGGATTGCAGGATTGTTGAGATTACTATTGCAAACACGCAGGCAAGGGCTGTTGAATACAGAGGGGTCATTTACATAATAGAGCAGGATGGCTCGAGAGCCACTCTGAGGGAGGTTCCTTCAGATAGGATAAGCCGATTGAGGTGCATAGGTGACCTTACTAATTACGAGCAGATGCTCTTGAAGGAGCTTCAAGCTTCAAGCGCTTGACCCACCAAAACATTAATAAATCCGTTTCTTGAGGATTCTGCCTGAATGAAGGCACTGCTCTCTAACATAGGTTTTGTCATGCAGGCAGCAGGCCTTCTGATATTCCTGCCGATAATAATCTCATTCATCTACAAGGAGCCTGCCGCAACAATTGCCCTGTTCCTAGTCTCGACTCTGTTCCTTGGGCTCGGTTTTATGCTAAACGCCCTTTGCGAGAGAAAGAAGCTCAACTACAAGCAGTCCTGCTCCCTGATAGTCCTTGCCTTTGTGATGCTCTCTGTCGTTGGCGCTGTGCCTTACTGGTATGTCCTTGACGAGCCGCTTTTGCAGCGGCTGACTGATGGAGTTTTTGAGTCTGCGAGTGGATTCACCACCACTGGATTCTCTGTCCTGGAGAATCTGCAGTCAGTTCCAAAGTCAATCCTTTTCTACAGGGCAATTACCCAATTCATTGGGGGGATAGGCATAGTGCTTTTGCTTCTTGCCTTCTTTTACCCTGAGCAGGACCTAAGGCATCTCTCTAAAAGCCTTGGATTTGGCAAGAACAAGAAGATAAAGAAGACTTTCTATTTGATTCTTGCAGTGTATTTGTCTTTTAGCGTGGCATTGATCATCTCAAGTGTTTTTTTTGGCTTTTACGATATAGTCACACTGTCTTCTCTTGTTCTAAGCGCAATAAGCACAGGCGGCTTTACCCCTGTTGCTGATATCGGGCCGATTGCCCATGATATTCCCATGAATGCAGTATTGATTTTTGCCATGCTTGTTGGAGCCTCAAATTTTTTGGTGCTGGCCGGCCTTTTCATGTTCAAGTGGAAGGAGTTCCTGAAGTCAGAGATTACTTTTTTTGTCATGATGGCGTCTGTCGCTGTTGCCTTTGCTGTTGCCTTTTTTGATATGGGGTTTTTTGATTCTGTTTTTCATGTTGTCAGCGCAATGTCAACCACAGGATTTAGCTACCTTGACATTGCCATTTTGTCAACTAATATCAAGCTGTTTTTTGTTGCGCTCATGTTTGTTGGCGGAGCAAGCCTTTCCACTGCTGGCGGAATAAAGATTTATAGGTTCGTGCTCTTTTTCAAGCTGATTCAGAAGACTGTGCATGATTCTATCACTGCAGAACCAACAAGGTTGCGCGTTTTTGGCAGGGAGTGCTCAAACCAGGACATAATGCACGCTACAGTTATTGTGGTTTCTGTGATCCTTGCTGTCTTTTTCTCTGCTATCTTGCTCTCTGGCGCAGGCTATTCCCTTGTGGACTCAATTTTTGACGCAACTTCTGCCATCTCCACTGTCGGCCTCGGTGCTGGGGTTGTATCGCACGCGCTTGCTGTGAAGTTCAAGTGGCTTTTCATTGGCCTAATGCTTCTTGGCAGGGTCGAGATATTCAGTTTTTTTGTTATGTTTTCAAGAGCAAAAGAGCCCAAGCAGTAACTAATCAAAGAAAATCGACAGCGTCAAATAGACTGGTGGTATGCTCGCTTCGATTTTCTTGTTCTCATTTTCCACTTGAGCGTAAATCGAACCACTAGTGAAACACACTGGTGGAAAATGAGATTTTATATACACATCAAGTTTTTCTGAATTACATGCTGATTAAATCATTGAAGCTGCAGAACATAAGGAGCTATGTCAGCCAGAGCATAGATTTCCCGAAGGGGAGTGTCCTCCTTGCAGGTGATATCGGAAGCGGCAAGTCCACAATACTTCTGGCAATTGAGTTCGCATTGTTTGGAATCATGGCCGGCACACTGTCAGGTGACGCTCTTCTGCGTAACGGAAAAAAGGAGGGCTCTGTGGAGCTCAAATTTGACGTTGAAGGCGCTGAATTTGTTATCAAGCGTTTCTTGAAGAAGCAGTCAGACAGGGTGGGCCAGAGCTCTGGCTATATTGTCAGGGCTGGGGTGAAGAAGGAGGCAACTCCGCAGGAGCTGAAGTCAGATATTTTGTCGATTTTGGGGTATCCAAAAGAGCTTTTGTCAAGAAAGAACCTAATCTACAGGTATACTGTGTACACCCCCCAGGAAGAATTGAAGGATATACTAAGGGAAGATAAGGAAGCAAGGCTTGATACCTTGAGGAAGCTTTTTGGCATTGACAAGTACAAGCATATCAGGGAAAACACATCCACTTTTATTATTGAGCTCAAGCAGAAGTCAAAACTTCTTGAAGGAAAGATCAGCGACCTTGACCAAAAGAAGTCTCAAAAGGCAGAGATCGAGGCTGGTATTTCAAGAGTGGATGAAAAGTTAAGATCTATCCTTCCTGAGCTCAGTCTAAGGCAGGAAGAACTGAAAAAACAGTCTCTTGAGGTGGCAAGGCTTGAGGACGACGCAAAAAAATGCGTGGGGATAAGAAGCCAGATATCCCTGCAGGACAGCCTGTTGGCAGAAAAAATCAGGGCTCAGGAGAAAATCGCAAGGGACACTAAGTCTCTTGCTGAGAGCATTGCAGTGCTTGAGCAGGAATTAAAAGAGGCGCCGCAAGATATCCCAAAGCTTGATGAAAAGAAAAGGCAGCTTGAGGAAAAAAATGCCCTGCTGCAGGCTGCAAGGCTTGGCTGTGCAAAGCTTAGGTCAGATCTTGACAAGAGCATGGAGCTCAGTGAGATGGTTTGGAGGCTTGACAAGTGCCCTACCTGCCTTCAGGTTGTGGCAGAAGCCCACAAAAAAGAGATCCACTCTGCTGAAGAGAAGAGGTCTATAGCCCAAAAAAAAGAGCTTATGCTGCTGCAGGGCAAGGAATCAGTGCTGAAGCAGGAGCACGACGCTTTGGCTAAGGACTTTGACTCACTTGCAGAACTATCTCAAAAAGTGCAGATTGCAGAGCTGAAAAGAAAAGGCCTGAAAGAGAAGCAGGATAACTATGCAGAAGTTCAGCAAAACAGGGAGCAGACCAAGAAGGAGATTGGTGAGATAAACATGAGGAAGCTCGAGCTTGCAAAAGAGCTTAAGGCTTTTGATGCTTCGCAGAAATCCTATGATAATGCAAGAAATCTTCTCGAAAGACTAAGGGCTGAGGAGAGAAAGACAGCGATTCTGCAAGCGTCATTCCAGCAGGAATTGCAGGGATTGAAAAAGCAGCTGGAGCTGGTTGAAGGGGAGATCAAACAGCGGACTGAGGCGAAAAAGAGGCTAAAAACCACAAAAAGCCTGATCTCATGGTTTGAGGATTTTTTTGTTAATTTAATGATTGCGATGGAGAAGCATGTGCTTGGAAGCGTGCATGCAGACTTCAACGACATCTTCCAGAAATGGTTCAGGACGCTGATTGAAGACGAGGTTTTGACTGTGCGGCTCGATGACGAGTTCACTCCAGTAATCGAGCAGAACGGCTACGAGATCGAGCTGGATCACCTCTCAGGAGGCGAGAAGGCAAGTGTTGCCTTAAGCTACAGGCTCAGCCTAAACAAAGTGATAAATGATTTCATGTCAACTGTGAAGACTCGCGACTTAATAATCCTTGACGAGCCGACTGATGGCTTTTCCATAGAGCAGCTTGACAAGGTAAGGGATGTTATTGAAGCGCTTAAGCTTCCGCAGGTAATCCTTGTAAGCCACGAGTCAAAGATTGAGACTTTTGTGGATAAGGTCATAAAAGTAAGAAAGGAAGAGCATGTAAGCACTGCTGTTGCAGACTGAATTTCTTTGGTATATCTTTATAAACTTCAAAGCAACAATCCTCTACGAAATGGAGCCTGAATGTGTGAAGCTGATTGGTGAAGCTTTATTGGGACACAAGATTGTGCAGTACTTTAATTTGCATCAAGAGACTGATTTGGAGGAACTGTGCATCCTGATACATGGTATGAATGTCCCTGACAAGGGTTATGCTAAATCAAACACTGAATTGTTTTTTCCAAAAAAAACTTTCTTGATTCCTTACTACCATCTTATGTTGCAAGGCTTGTATTCAAACAACAATCCTAGTAAGGCACATCTTTTTGGAAAGCGAGGAATGAAGGGCATATGTGCGTTAATGGTAGGGTCAGGCAGTAAATATTCCCTGGCAGCAAGGATTATTGCGTATCATGCAGGAGAAAAGGAAAAGTCCACTTTACAGCTGCACTTTCCAATTTTGGTAGTCCCACAACTTCCCGAAAAGTCAAGAGGTTTGATTTATGATTGGGAAAAGGCAAATAGGGCTGCCATAACTGATTATTTGTGGCTTGGGCTGCCATTCGCAAAGGACGTAACTGCAAAACACAAGGCTGAGCTGGATAGCTACTAAAAATGCTACAGCTCTGCAAAACTGTTGTCCTGCATCCAGTCAGTCCAGTGCTTTTCTCTTTGTTTCTTTCCATGCAAGAGCTGTAGGTATTCCAGCTCCTCATCCTTGAGGTCTGGAAACACCTTCAGCAGGGGGTATGCGCTCATAGCCTATTCATATGTCAGCCCCATATAAATCGTTTCTGCAACCCTGTTCGAGAACATAGTTCCACAATCTTTAAATAAGAAAAAAAGCGCTGGCCTGTAAATGGTCCATTTTGTCTTCAGCCCTCAGTGGTTTTACGGCATAGACTCCATCTTTGAGATTGCATCTGTGCTTGTCTCGTTCCTTATAGCTTTCGCAAGCTTTAGGTTCTACAGATTTAGCAGTGACGCAAAATACAAGTATTTTGGCTGGTCTTTTCTTGCCATCGCGATTGCCTTTGTTGCGAAGATACTCACGAACATCAATGTCTACTACAGCGTGCTCGAGCACCGCAACCTGGGTTTTCTCACACTCACATACAGGGTCATTAAATACTCTGACATCTTTTCTGTTCTGGGGCTCGTCCTTTACAGGTCGCTCATCTTGCTTGGCTTTTTGGGAGTCTTTGCCCTTTTGCAAAAGAACGTTGACAGGAAGCAGTTCCTGCTGTTGGCTTACTCCTTCCTGATAATCAGCATCTTGAGCACCTATTCCTTTGTCGCCTTCCACCTGACACTTGTAGTGTTGCTTGCTGCAATCTGCCACCAGTACTACATCAACTATTCCAAAAAAAGGTCCAGGCAGGCGCTCCTTGTGCTTTTCGCGATGATACTGCTTTTTGCAACGCATTTGGTGCACATATTTGTTTTCGCAAGCCTTGGCCTTTATGTGCTTTCAGAAAGCCTTCAACTCATCGGGTTTATGGTCTTGCTTTTTAGTTTTTTTGCCCTGAAAAATGTCCAGAAGAACAAAACTTGATGTGATAAACGACATTCTTGTTGTGATACAGGACAAGGGTGGGTCAATCAGGCCTACACCTCTTATGTACAAGGCAAATCTTTCTAGCAAGCTTCTCGCATCATATCTTAAGGAGTTACAAAGCAAGGGATTGGTTGATATTGAGGAGAGCTCCCACCGCACTGTCAGGCTGACAGGGACAGGCTATGACTTCATCAGGAAATTCCGCCTGATGAGGGAGTTCCAGGACGCGTTCGGGCTATAGCTGATTGATGCGTAAGCTTTATAACATTCTGCAGATGAGCCGCCTGAATGCGTTATGAAATTGATCGAAACTCCATAAGTGGGAGATTATCAGGATTATACTTACTTACTGAAGCTCACCCTGACAGGAAAGTGCTTCAACAAATCAAATCAGGATGTGAGTATAGTGGACCTATTCCTTTGCGCGAGATTTTTGGCAAATGTTCAGGTTGGCTTGAAAAGGTCATAACTGAATGCACAGTTGACACTTATATAAAGTGGGTTTTTGACGGCTGTGTACCTGCTGTTTTCTTTCTTCCGAAACTTGCAGGGAATGATCCATATATAAGGGATCTGGTTCCAAGAAAAGGATTATCTTTTGATAGTAAATGAACAGCCCATAAGTCAGGATTAGCTAAAGAACCAACTGCATGCTGTTGATTTGCCTTACTGCGTCCATGTAGCCGTTTGCGCTCTTCATGTTCTTGACTATTTGGACTTTGACCCTGACTGCTTCAAGAAAGTGTGATATCTCCCGCACCACCATTTCCTCTTCTTGCACTTGCACTTCTATGTCCCTTTGCACAAGTTCGCCGTCTTCAAATGTCTGGCGGCTGCTCTTGACTGTCTTTCTGACTTCTGCTATGATCCTTCTCGCAAAAGACTCTGGGTAGACAATCCTGTCTGACTTGAGTATTTCCTTTACAGAGTCGTCGCTGTAGGTTATTGCCAGTTCCACGCTTCCATCCTTTGGAGTAAATTTGGCAACCTTTACCTTATGCAGTTTGACCACGACTTTTTTCATTGCTTGTGCATAGTCTAAGCCAACTATTTAAATCTTTTTGGGCTGCCTGTCACGCTGTCTGGCTAGGGCTTTGCCCTTCGTGAAGAGAAAAACTTCAGGAGAGGTTTAGCGAAAAGACAGAATGTGCAGCCCACAAAGTTCGAACAATCCAGGATTGCCACCTCGATGCGCTGCTTTGTCAGCATATCCAAAACCTGGCGAAATCTTTATAAACGCCGCAAAAGTGCTTTGCGGTGGAGGGAGATAATGACAAAGGATGATAAGGACGATGATTTCGCAACTGACGAAGAAGACGCCTATGACGATGATGAGGAGAAGGAGGGAGAGGAGGAGTAGCTGTTTTCACAGTTTGTGTTTTCTATGAGCCTGACAATAAGGGATAGCCAAGCATTTGTCAGGGATTTTGCCAGAAGGAATGGTTGGAGGGACGTCCCAAATATTGATAAGTTTGACCACCTCCACGAAGAACTCACTGAGATGACCAGGCATTTGCGTTACAAGTCAGAGCAGGAGCAAATTGAGTATATCAGGGAGCATAAGGGGGTTTTTGTTGACGGCATAGGAGATCTGTTCTTCGGAGTGTGCAGGCTTGCAAACCAACTTGGCATAGACATTGAAGATGCTTTTGACGCTGTAAAGCACGAGATTGCCGCAAAATACAATCATGATAGCAAGGAGCATCAAAAATCTTAAGAATTCTGCAATAAACCGCATCTTATGATGCCAGAAAAGACCCGCATGATTGGCGTTCTGGATGAACTCTACAGCAGGCTTAGGTCCTGTAATCTTTGCCCTCGCAGCTGCAATGTTGATAGGATCGCAGGCAAATTAGGATTCTGCAAGGCTGGAAAGCAAGCGAGCATTTCTTTTACCCAGCACTTCGGCGAGGAGCCTGTGCTTGTCGGAAAAGGTGGCTCTGGCACAATATTCTTTTCTGGCTGCAATCTTTCTTGTGTCTACTGCCAGAACTATGAGATATCTCAGCTAAAGCAGGGAAAATCTGTGGGAGAGGATGAGCTTGCCTCAATTATGCTTGAGCTGCAGGATCATGGCTGCCATAACATAAATCTGGTCAGCCCGACACCCCATGTTCCTGCTATTGTGAAATCTCTTGGCATTGCTGCCAGAGCAGGACTTAAAATCCCAATAGTCTATAACACTGGCACTTATGACTCTGTGGATGTCCTGATGCTTCTTGAAGGACTGGTGGATATTTATATGCCTGACGCCAAATATGCTGATTCTGCAGCTGCAGAGAAGTATTCTGCTGTCCCAGGATACCCAGAGGTAATGAAAGCCTGTTTGAGGGAGATGCACCGTCAGGTTGGCGACTTAGCGGTTGATAAGCATGGGATAGCCAAGAAGGGGCTTCTCGTAAGGCATCTTGTCCTTCCAAGAGACCTTGCAGGCTCTAAACAAATCTTTGAATTCCTGGCAAATGAGATTTCTGAAAACACTTTTGTCAATGTGATGGCACAGTACAGGCCTTGCTACAAGGCGCATTCCCACGCAGAGCTCTCAAGGCCTTTGACAGGAGAAGAGCACAGGGAAGCTGTGTTTTTGGCTAAGGAAGCTGGCTTGAAGAGCGTGCACTACTAGTTTTTTCTACTCTCTCTCCCAAATATAATAGTGAAAATGCAGTTAGTTTAATAAACTGCAAGGGTATTTCTCTTGCATTATGTCGAATGACTTTCGAATAATATTGCAGCAAAAGAAAGTGGCCTATAGCCCATATCAGTGGGAATCAGTTTGCAGTCATTTGTATGATACTATTGAATCTTATGGGGACTTGAAGAAATTTATTTTATCAGGAACTGTCAATGAACGGATTTTCTCAATGAAAAATATTTTGCCTGATATTGTTGGTCTATTGACTGAT
>JBDRIZ010000222.1:0-4155 GCA_043815525.1 Candidatus Woesearchaeota archaeon | reverse complement strand
AGCATCCTTGAAGTCCTTGCCCTCACTCATGTAGTACTGTACAAGGTTGGGTATCACTTCAGTGTCTGTCTGGCTTTTGAATTTGTACCCGCTGTGCTTTAGGAACTGCCTTATGTTTTGGTAGTTGTCAATTATTCCGTTGTGCACCACGGCAATCAGGCAGTTATTTGAAATGTGCGGATGCGCGTTTGCCACTGTCACCTTGCCGTGGGTTGCCCACCTGGTGTGGCCTATTCCCATGGTGCCTTTCATATTGGAAAAATTCATTTTCCTGTCCGCGTCTGCTACCTTGCCAACCCCTTTCCTGAGTGTCATATTGCCGTTGCTCTTTGTGACCATGCCAACTGAGTCATAGCCCCTGTATTCCAGGTTTTGTATCCCTTTCAATAGTATGGGTGCTGCTTGCCTTTTCCCAATGTATGCTATTATGCCGCACATCTTACAGAATGTCCTTTGTGACTATCTCTCCTGGCAGGGTGGTCTTTTTTGGCCATATCTTTCTTCCAGGGTATATGGATGTGTGTATTGCTGTCATTACATTGTCTCCGATGAATGCGCCCAGTTTCCTTCTTTCTGTGTCAACCTTCTTGCCCATGACTATGGTCACATGGTTGTTCCCGTCATGACGATAGTCTGCTGTGATTGTTCCTGCTCCTATGTTGCAGTTTTCTCCGAGCACGCTGTGCCCTATGTAGCTGTCGTGCTTTGCTGTCACGCCTTTCATAAGGAGTGAGTCAACTATCTCAGCTCTTGTCCTGACATTGTCAAGCAAGATCGTGTCTTTTCTTATGTACGCCTGAGGCCCGATCTCGCAGTTTTTCCCTATCCACGCCGGTCCTTCTATGTAGGTTCCTGACTTTATGACAGTATTTTCTCCTACGACAACTGTTCCTTTTATGTGCACATTCTCTTCAATTGTCCCTTTGATGCTGCTCTCGCTTATCCTGTTTAGGAAGAACACGTTTGCTTCAAGAAGTTGCCATGGGTATCCTATCGGCAGCCAGTAGTCCTGAACTGTCTCAACACTTATGTCGTGCTCTTTGCACATCATTGTTATTGCTGCTGGTATCTCTATTTCCCCTCTCTCGCTCTTTGTGGTTTTGCCAAGATAAGCAAATATCCTGTTGTCTAAAACATACAATCCTGTGTTTGCGATATTTGAAATTGTTTCCTTTGGCTTCTCGATTATTCCCAAAAGATTTCCTTTGCTCATTGAGATTATTCCCCATTTTTGAGGGTCTTTGATTTCCTTTCCAAGCACGCAGAGCTCATGCCTGCTGCAATTTTGGATATCTATTTCCGAATATAAGTCATCGCCGTTCAGCACCAGGAACTTTCCTTTGAGCAGGTCTTTTGCCTGAAGCAGCGCATGCCCTGTTCCAAGTTGCTCTTTTTGCTCAATGTACCTGATTTTGATGTTCTTGTAGCTTTCTCCAATGGTTTGCATGACCTGTTCCTTTAAGTATCCCACAATGATTATTGCTTCTTCTGCTGTTTCCTGCAGGTTGTCTAGCAGTACCTGTATTACGCTTCTGTCAAGGATTGGCAAGAGTGCCTTTGGTCTTGTGACTGTCAGTGGCTGCATCCTTGTCGATTTTCCTGCTGCAAGTATTACTGCCTGCATCCTATCTCCGTTATTATTTCCTTCATTATGTTCTCCGCATGGTCTTTTATCGCGCCATAATCCTCCCCTTCGACCATGACCCTGACCTTGTTTTCAGTTCCGCTGTATCTCACAAGCACCCTGCCCTTGTCTGCGAGTTTTGCCTCAGCTTCCTTTATTGCAGCCATTACTTCTGGCATGCTCTCAATTTCCTTTTTTTCTTTCACGTTTTCGTTGATTAGTATCTGGGGAAGCGCCTTGTACAGCGATGATAGCTCTGAAAGCCTTTTGCCTGTCTCCTTCATGATCTTGAGTATATGCAAAGCAGTAACTGTCGCGTCTGGCGCTGTCGTGTGGTCCATGAGCACTATGTGTCCTGACTGCTCTCCCCCAAGGTTGTAGCCATTCCTGACCATCTCTTCCACAACGTAAGGGTCTCCAACCTTTGTCCTGACTGTCGTTATCCCATTCTTCTCCATGAATATCTCGAATCCCTTGTTTGTCATTACTGTTGCAACCACTGTGTCTTTTTTCAGTCTGCCTTCATTTTTGTACGAAAGTGCGATTACTGCCATGATGTGGTCTCCGTCCACTTCGTTTCCTTTCTCGTCTACCATTATTACCCTGTCTGCGTCTCCGTCGAGCGCAATGCCCACGTCCAGTTTGTTTTCGAGCACTGATTTCTTTATCAGCTCTGGATGCAGCGAGCCGCAATCCCTGTTGATGTTCAGCCCGTCTGGCTGGTTGCACAGGGTTATCACCTCTGCTCCAAGCTCTGCTAGCAGCTGTGGGGTTATGTGGTATGCTGCTCCATGGCTGCAGTCAAGCACTATCCTCAGCCCTGTAAGGTTGTAGTTTTTTATTGATGCCTTTACGAATTCTGTGTACCTGCCTTTTGCGTCGTCTATCCTTCTGGCCTTTCCAATTCTGTCTCCGGTTACATTATTGTTTCTTAGTTTTTCCGAGTGCAAGAGCTCCTCAATCTCGTATTCAGTTGAGTCATCAAGCTTGAATCCGTCTTTTGAGAATATTTTTATTCCGTTATGGTCTGATGGGTTGTGGCTTGCTGATATTACTATTCCTGCGTCTGCTGCAAAGCTTTTTGTCAGATGGGCTATTGCCGGTGTTGGCATTGGCCCGACCAACAGCACATCGCCTCCCATCGAGCAGATGCCGCTTGTCAGCGCTGACTCGAACATGTAGCCGCTCAGCCTTGTGTCTTTGCCTATTACGATTTTTGGCCTTTCCTTTCCGTTTCTAAGGACATGCGCAACTGCTTTTCCTATCTGCAGCGCCATTTCAGCAGTCATTGGATGCTTGTTTGCTATCCCTCTGATTCCGTCAGTGCCAAAGTATTGTCTTTGCATACCTTGTCGTTGCAGGCTTCCTTTTATATGCTTAATTCAAACTTTGTTTGTAGCATATTTCTTGAAAAAGACAGATTAAATCCTTTTTTGAATTTTTAGGTGAAATAAACCCTTTTTATTCATAATAAGACATTTTTGTGCTTTTTTAGAATATTAAAGGTATATTAGGTATTCTTAATTGAGCAGCAGTTATAGAAATCAATAATAATATTATAAAATATTTTATAATAATGCGCAAGTTTTATATCATTGCCAATTTCTCACCTGCGCATGCCAAGGTATTTTATTGTTCGCGAGCAGGACAGCACTTTCTCCTATGACAGCCTTTTGATGCTGCAGAATCCTGAGAGTCTTGGGATAGTCAGCCATCCAATAAGGGTCAGGATGTTGAAGCTTCTTGCCGAGCAGCCGATGTATCCGGCAGAGCTTGCAAAAAAAATGCGGATGCACGAGCAGAAAGTCTACTATCATATAAAGCAGCTGCTTAACGCGAACGTGCTTGAGTTAAGGGAAAAAAAAGATATCCGCGGCACAACAGCAAAAAAATATGCTCCAAAGGGCTTGAGCTTTGCTGTGTCTCTTGCAAGCCACTGGGAGAGCATAAACAAGTTAATGTCTTCTGAAAGAGAAAGAAAGATTGACATGTTCCTGAAGCCTTTTATCGAATCTGGCAGGCTGAACGCAAAGGTTGTGGTCGGAAGCCCTGATCCCCATGGTCCATTCAAGGCCCGCGCAAGGGATGGCCACTATGCTGTCGACCTGGCGCTCTTCCTTGGGCGGTTTTGCTCGATGCCAAAGCAGTGCGCGGTTAACCTGGATGTCGATATTGAACTCAAGACTCTTGGCACAAACCTGATTCTTGTTGGGGGGCCTGTCACAAACCTGCTGACAGCCAAGATAAATGATTTTCTTCCTGCTAAGTTCTCTGATTCCAAGCCGTGGGGCATAGTGTCAAATGATTCGTATACAGATGACAGCGTTGGCTTGGTTGCAAGGATTCCAAATCCCTATAATCCTGAACTGGGTATTATTGCGCTGGCAGGTATCCGATATTCAGGTACAAAGGCAGCAGTTATTGCACTCACAAGGTTCAACCAGCAGGTTTTGCAGGGTTTCACAAATCAGAAAAGCTTCTTTAGCATTGTCCAGGGTTTTGACCTGGATGGTGACGGAAGCATTGACAGC
>JBDRIZ010000221.1:0-2048 GCA_043815525.1 Candidatus Woesearchaeota archaeon | reverse complement strand
AACATAATAACAAAAGGCACAATAGTTGACACAGACAAGGGAAAGGTGCGCATAACCTCAAGGCCAGGCCAGGACGGCACACTCAACGGAGTATTGGTTGTTACTTCTTAGTGACAAAAAATAGAAAGATTTATATAGTAGGTTTCTCAGAAGGTTCATTATGGAAGACGAAAAAATTGCCGAATACTGGACTTACAAGAGATTCGTCAAGGAAGCTAAGCGCTCGAAAGCTGTTCCTGCAAACATATTTGACTCCTCTGGCCTTGAGAGGAGAGTGGAGCTACTGAGGCAGATAGGCTATGAAGAACTCAAAGTACTGCAAGGTAGCGTGGCTATTGAGAGAATCCTTGAAGATGCACAGCATGGAAAAAAATCAGAGATTGTCAGGCTAAACGAAGTATTTCTGAAAACTTACGATGCCGGAGTAAAATATATAAGCACCTACATTGGACCCATAAGCCCCAATGATTAATCAAGTTCTTTCAAAGGCTTCAGAATCCTGTTAGTAATTTCCTCAAGCCTTTCAGCGTACATGCTGTAATCAGGCACAAAATCTTCAATTCCCATAACAAATATCTTTTGCTCCTTGCCACGGATGTCTGCTGTGAAATAACCCCTGCTTGTCTCACCGTCAATCCCGGCTGTTTCTCCAGTTTTCGTTGTGAAATATATCACTTTGCCATTTTCAAAAGCCCTATACCTCTCTGTTGACTCAGAATAAAAGACCATGTGCATGTTATCGAGCTCAGGAATCGCTTTCAAACCTTCTCTCACACAACCTAGTGCTCCGCCAATATCCATAGAGAGCAAGCTGTCCAACAGGCATTTCACAACATGCATCTCATGCAAGGTCCTGTTAGGCCTTGGGGTGTCTCTTGGCTTTTCATGAGAATAGCTCGAGAAACGCTTGTAGTAGGTGTGATTGCTCAGGAAAGCAATATCAATCTCATCTGCCAAAATTAGCGGAGCAGATCCAGAGGACCCTGTAACATACAGATAGTCAGGTTCATGGAAATGCACTTGAGCCCTGTTTTTTACAATGTCTTCCATAATTTCTGCAGTCTTGACATCAAGAAGATTAATCAGTTCTTCTGGCTCTACTTTATATATGCCAAAAAAGCGCCAATAAAGCTTATGGGCATATGAATACATGTTAACTAGTTCAGCAAGTCTAGCCAGACCAATCTTAAGAATATCTTGTTGGACATATGGTTCCAATAATTTGCCAGTAAGCCTGGAGTTCCTTAGCACTTGTGTTTGTGGTAAGCTGTCCTCCAACTTCCTGTATAATGAAGCAAGCCAATTAGGTGAAATGCCATCAGATTTCAACTCCTCAGACAAAGCTGCCTTTTTTTCAAAAAATCTCGCATAGTCGACAAGCATCCATTCAGCAAAAGCGCTGGAAAATTTGGCTAGGTAATATTGCCTTCCCGGAGTGCTGAATTGCTCTTTGTAAGAAATAAAATCCTGGACTCTTGGGAATCTCTTTTTGACGAGCGGAATTATGAAATCACCCCAAGGCACAAAACACTTTTTTAGATTCTTATGCCACAAAATACCTTTTGAGTACGGAAGCAAGTCATTCTTAATATCCTTTATGCGCTCTTTTGCCCTGCTTACAATTTCCCTTCGCTGCTTGGTCATCGGATATACAGCGTCCCTGAAAGTGCCTACCTCTTTGAAGTATTCTCTCTCCTGAGCATCATTTACACAGAACGGCGAGTATGCAAGCAGCGACAATGGAATCCTGTAATTCTGGCTAAGCCACATCAAATCATCAAGAGATTCCTGAAACACCTGGCTATTATACAGATCGTAAAGAACGCTGACATCCCTTGTGAGGTAGTAAGCTGAAAATTGGTTTGCAATCAACTTGGAATCAGCAGATCTTCGCAAATCCCATACACGTGACCTCCTCCCCGCACTAAAGTGCGGGGCTTCCTGCAGTGAACTCTGCTAAGCTTCTTTGATGAATATCCACTTGTGTTCTCACATAATTGTCCACAACTTCCACTGTGTTATAGCCTGTGCTATTTGCTAATCCTCCT
>JBDRIZ010000220.1:0-2461 GCA_043815525.1 Candidatus Woesearchaeota archaeon | reverse complement strand
GAAGTGTCATTGAGGTGCGTTCCTGCGCATGCCTCTACATCAGTTCCTTCTATGTCTATTATCCTTATGTTTTTTCCAGGCACTGCCCCTCCCTGGTATATTGTCATTCCGTACTTTTGCTCTGCATCGTTTCTTGAGAATATTTTGGAGCTAACTTTCAGTTTTAGCTTCACTATACTGTTTGCCTCTTCCTCGATTTTCTTTAGTTCTTCTTCAGACACTGCCTTGTAGTGTGTTATGTCCAGGTGTGCCTTGTCTTCTGCCTTTTTTGCCCCTGCCTGGTTTATGTGCTTTCCCAGGACTTTTCTTGCTGCTGCGTTTACTATGTGTGTTGCTGTGTGGTGTTGTGCAAGCTGCTTTCTTCTCTCGAAGTCAATCTTTCCTTCGACTGACTCTCCTTCCTTGAATTTTGGACTCTCTGCAAGGACATGTATTATGGAGTTCACTTGCTTAAAAACATCGATAACTTCCTGGCCAGCGATTGTTCCCTTGTCGTGCAGTTGTCCTCCGCTTGTCGGGTAGAATATAGTCTGGTCTAGCACCACTTTATTGTCAATGATCCTTAACACATTTGCTTTGAAGTCTGTTCTTGAGTAGTCGTCGTAGTACAAGAGCTTTGTCTCTTGTATGCCGTCAAGGTTTAGTTTTTCCTCTTTTTCTGTTGAGTGTTCCTGCGCTTTTTTTTCGTGCAGTCCAGCAATTTTTGAATAAAAGCTTTCAGGGACATTTACTGTTCTTCCTTGCCTTGCTGCCTCTTCTGCTATGAGTTCTGGCGCTATTCCGTGGCTGTCGTAGAGCTGCAAGAGCTTTTTTTCGTCGATATATCCTTGTGCTGCCTGGGACACCAGCAATTTTGATTTTTCTTTTGTCGCCTCAAATTTTCCTTTCTCGTGCTCGAGTATCTCGCTTACCTCATCAAGGTTTTGCATAAGCTCTGGGTATATTGGTTTCAGGTATTGGGCGTGCAGCCTGCACAGTTCTGGAAGTTCCACTTTCCAGCCATACCTGTTGATGAACCCAAGAGCCCTTCTGAGTATAAGCCTTAGGTTATAGCTTCCACCAACGTTTCCAGGCAAAGCACCGTCTGATAGCGCGACAAGTAACGCCCTTGAGTGCTCAGCGACAGAGTAGAGTGCAGCAAGAGGCATCACACTCTCTTTTAGTTGTGCTACATCGACTCCGACCTTTGCAGCAACATTTTTCCATGACAATTCGACATTTTCGACCTCATCTATGTTGAGGTAGCTTGAGTATGGCACAAATCTTGAAAGCATTTCGCGGTCAGGTTCTAGTCCTGTCAGTTCATAGAGTTTTTTTGTAACTGTCGGAAATGTCGTTTCGTAGCTTGTCTCACTTCCAATAGTGAACCAGGCGTTTCTCTCGTGCCCCATACCCATGTCAAGGACTTTCAGTTTTATCGGCCTGTTTCCAGCTGGAGTTTGCTCAAACATTGTGTAGACCTGGTTTCCGAGTTCCAGGCCCCTGCTGAAATATTCCATGCATGGCCCGAAGTTTCCTCCTCCTGCCCATGCGTCCTCGTGGAATGTTATTTCTTCGTTTGGCAGTCCGAGGCCGATTTTCAGCCAGTTGTGTATGTCTGTGAAGAATCTTGGCTGCGACCATTTCTCTTCTGGCAAAAATGCGTGCTGTCCTATCATGTCAAACAGGCAGTAGTGCGCTCCTGTTATTCCTATGTTATCGATGTCGTTGAACCTTAAGCATAATTGCGGCACGACAAGCGGATTTGCCGGTGCCTCTACCTCTCCGCTAACAACATATGGCTGGAAATCATATATTGATGCCTGCACAAAGTCTGTGTCATCCCTCCATCTGGCAACTACTGGGTATCTCTTGATTGGAGTGTAGCCCCACTTGGAGAATAGCTTTGCGAACTCCTGCCACACCTCTATGTAGTCAAGTTTTCTCTTTGCAGGAGTGTTTCCGATAAACCTGAATCCTCCGCTGCATTCAGGGTTTTGGCAAGTGTCCTGTTCATTGTTTACTGTCCAGAAATATGTCTGGCATTTGTTGCATTGCTTCCTAATAAAACCCTCCTTGCGAAGCACTTCAGTTGGATAGTATTTGTCTGGGTTCTTGCTTGCTTCAAGCTTGAATTCTTTTTTTATTTCCTTGTCAGACTTCATTTTTATTATGCAACTCCTGATAAGTATATAAAATTTGACATCATGAATGCCTCGAAAAAATCGTATGTATTAGGTTCTAGAGTATAGCCCGTAATTCTTTGTAAGGATTTAATCCCTGCAGCCTCCATGTCTGAAACACGCTGAGCATTACCTGCATATTCCTTTTTCCCTGTTCACTTCTTAGGCACCCGATGATTTTTTTTATGACTACAAACTTTCTTAGTCCTCGCTCTGCAGAGTTATTTGTTGGTTCCGCTTCTGGATATAAGATGCAGGTGAACCAGAACTGTTTTCCGTTCCTGACTTTGTTCACTAAC
>JBDRIZ010000219.1:0-2982 GCA_043815525.1 Candidatus Woesearchaeota archaeon | reverse complement strand
ATTGTCAAGCTCCATGATAATAAAAGCCCAAGCAGTTATTTCTATCCGGGGGGAGAGAAGGCAACGCCCGGGCCTAATTGATTGTTACTATGTAGTAGATATAACTAATATATAAATGTTTCGCTATTGTTGTTACTAAATAGTAATTATTATTAATTTCGGATGGTAGCTCTGGAGTGGCGAAAACTATATAACAGAATACTATGGCAGAAAACCGAGATGGAACTCCTTATACATGCTAATTCTCAATGGAAATATGCGCCAGGTGAAAACAGGCACTTGTCAGAACTTGAAAAGGCAATAGTTACAGCAAGCATGATTATACCTGACCTGGACGTATTTGTCAAGACTGGAAAAGCGAAGATACCCTCACTTGGCAGAATCCATGCAGCAGGAGAGGATATCTTCCACAATTATGGATATGAGATTGCAAAAGCTGCAAAGTCCTATGATGGGGCAAAAGAGATTAGACAAATGGGTGCAATAGAATGCCATATGGATGTGGACTTGATGGGACATTCTTTCCTCGCAGCAGAGTATGACACTCTGCAAAAGGAGATATCTCAAATACTCGGCAGAGAAGCAACAGAAACTGAAACGCACGCAGCTTTTGAGCGGCTGGCAGACCAGGAAATATATTCGACGGCAGAGGGACGAATTGCATATGCAAAGATTATGAGCAGCCTGAAAATCCTTCAGCCAAGGTTACTGGAAGATATTGTCAGGCCCAGACTTATGGGAAGGGAACCAAAGCACATGCTCTGGGAAATTGCCACATCCCTATCAGAGTTCTTCAAGACAAAGGATATAGAACTGTCAGTAAATGACCTGCATTTTGCACTTTATGTCGGGCTCGCATATATGATGATAAGACTTCACAGGAAAACATATATGTATCGGCTGCCAAAATCAATATACATGGAGCATGGCCACAGGATGCCCAAGTCAGACAGGCTGCTAGACAGGGTTCCTGGCATAGTAAAGGAGTTCTGCCTTACACTTAGCAATGTGCAAATTCAAATAGCAAATGGGATATGGCCTGATGAGACAGACCCCCACACAAGGCTAACAACCAACGGCAACAACTACAACGGAAGGCTGACAGAATACGCGAAAACCCATCCCACTCAACCACTATTGTAGTCCTTTTATAGTAGTTACAAACGAAAGATTTATATATTATCATTCTTTGAATGCCAATTATGGGTGGAGCAAAACATACACTGAGAAACAATGCAGGCACGCTTACTCTAGAACAAATTGTGAAAAAACACAAGCGTGCAAAAGAGCCGGACAGCAGAATACAGAGATTAGGAAGCGCTGGACTGAAAAGTGCCAAATTTCTATACAAACATGCAAAGCCACATCTGCAGAACATGGCAACGCACGCAGACGACTTAATGTACAGGGCATACAAGAAAGGGTACTCTGGCCATTACCACCCAAATTCCTTGAAAAATATTGCATTGAAAACGCTATATTTAGCAACATTTCTTCCAATAATATATGCTCAACTAATTAATCCTTACAGAATTAACACTGAGAATATTACAGGATGGATGAAAAAGCCAGGAATTCACTCAATGGAGACAGGCAATAAAAATACTATAGAAAATTCCTTGCAAAACGGAAAAGCAACACAAAATAGTCAAGGTTCAAACAAACAAAAAGCATCAAATTATCAAGACCCTACAAGAATCAATGAACACTATCGCACAGGTTATAGCATGATTGTGCGGGAGGTTCAAAACATATATCATGACAGGGAAAAATATCCTTACATGGACGGGAATCGAAAGGAGTATCTTGTGAAGCTCTGTGCAGCAATCATGAAGGCGGAATCCAGAGGAGACCCTAATGCAGTCAGCCCCAGAGGTGTACGGGGCAGAATGCAGGTTACTATATCTACTGGAAAACTAATGGGTGAGGACAGAGATACTGACAGGGGAAATGTGCGTGCAGGAATAAAATATCTTAAGAAACAGCTAGATACCTATGGATGGAAAAATCCGTCCAGAGCCTTCCTGGCTTACAAGTGTGGTGACGATAGTGTATCAAATTTGCTTAAATATGGTTGGCAGTATCTTGGCTCTGAAAACCGAGATTACCTTCAGAGGGCAGAAGCGCAGCTTAAAAGGCTTAGAGATACTAAAGCCTTTAACTAAAGTCAAAAGCTTTATAAGAGCCTCTTCAATGCAGCAATAATAATGAAACCGCGATTCGCCATGGTGCTGTTAGCGCTTATTCTTGTAGGAAGTGCCCTTGCAGAGGAATGCGTTGAGCAGGCAGCATGCGACATGCCTGCTGGAAAAGAGATATGCATATTCTTCTTTTACGGAAACGGCTGCCCGCACTGTGCAAGAATCGAGCCATTAATAGACAAACTGGAAAACAAGTATCCTCAGACAAGCATCGAAAGAAAGGAGATATACTTCAACTCGACAAACCAGGAACTGTTCAGGGACTTCATCGACAGGTACCAGATCGAAATACCAGGAGTGCCAGCAGTATTCATAGGAGACAGGGCGCTGATGGGAGAGCAGGAAATAGCTGATAAACTCGAGGACAGCATCCTTTACTTCAATCAGAACGGTCCAATCTGCCCTGAAACCTATATAAAAGAGGAAAGCAAGCCTTATGACATAAGCCCGACAAAAAAAATAGAGCTCACGCTTCCTGCAGTGGTGACAGCAGCTCTAGTGGACAGCATAAACCCCTGCGCATTCGCAGTGATGATATTCCTATTGGTATACCTGTCAGGCATGGGAGCAAGGCACAGGATAATAAAGGTCGGGCTCACATACATAGCAATAATATTTTTGGTGTATTTCTTCTCAGGACTTGGACTGCTGCAGGTTATACAGACAACAGGACTGACAAGGATAATCTACAACACAGCAGCAGCAATAGCAATAGTAGCAGGACTAATAAACATAAAAGACTTCTTCTGGTACGGAAAAGGGATAAGCCTGTCAATACCAA
>JBDRIZ010000218.1:0-5925 GCA_043815525.1 Candidatus Woesearchaeota archaeon | reverse complement strand
CTCCAAGGGGATAAAAGACTTCATTTCAGTCATCCTGAGAAAGCAGTCTTAAATATTTTTCCCTGAGCTTATCAGAATCAGCCTGGCATAGGTGAAGAGAGGCAGGACAACAAGCAGCTGAATGACAGTTGAGAGAACAGTGCTGACATAGCTAATCGCAGAGAGCAGCAGGAAAACCGTTGCGATTGCAAGCATCGTAGAAATTGTCCTGGTCTGCAGGCTGTTCTTAAAAGCGCTGCGAAATGACAAGTCCCTCGAGCTATAGGAAGCAGCACTGAAGTAAAAAATGAGCAGCAAAAAAGCCAGCAGGATGTAGTAGAATGACCCTGCAGACTGGAGATTGGCAGACCTGACATAAAAGTAGAGCGAGGCTGCGCTGTAAACAAAATAAAGGGTTGCCCAAGCAGCGCTAAGCCTTGAAAACCTGGCAAGGAAAGAGGAATAGCTGATCCTGCTTCCAGACAACATGTGGCACAGCCACCAGGACAGGGACTGGAAGATGCAATATACTATGAAAAGGCTAATAGATGCAAGCAGGATTATAAGCAATACCCTGCCTGAGCCTTCCAAGGAAAAGGCCTGCAAAAAACCTGCTGCAAGGCTTGCCAAGTGGCCTGCAAGGTAGTCAAAAAATCCGTATCGCACAAAACCATAGACTATAAAAAAAAGCGCGTCCATGCCGATTGGCAACAAGAGAAGCCATCCTGCTTTCCTTGCAATACTGAATGCAGACCTTGCGTCAGCCGCCAAGCTCCTCATCTATCAACCTCTCAAACTGTGAAAGTGGGATGTTGCCAGGGACCACTCTTGTCCCGATAATAAAGGTAGGAGTGGCGCTAATGCCATAGCCTGATGCTTCCTGGACATAGCCTGCAATTACCTGTGCATTTTCGCCAGAATCAAGGCACTCAGAAAAACTCCCAACATCAAGCCCAACCTGCCCTGCATAGACCTTCAGCTGAGGAACCCCAAGCCTGCCTTGGTTTTCAAAAAGCTTATTATGGTACTCCCAAAAAATGCCCTGGTCTCTGGCACATTCAACTGCCTCAGAGGCCTTCTGCGAGTTCTTGTGGAAAGGAAGCGGCTTGAAATGCACTTCAACAATGCCAGCATATTCCTCCCTCACTCTATTGACTGTCGTGTGGACATCAGCGCAGAAAGGGCACTCAAAATCAGAAAACTCTATGACCTGCAGCTTTGTGGAATCATAAGTTATGTTGAGCCTATTCACCTGCTCAGGGATTTCTGGCAAGGGAAAAAAATAATCAAGATTCAGGACAAACAGGACAATAAAAACAAGAAAAATAACCTCGGCTATGAAGACGAGGCTGTCCTTTTTCATCCGCAGCTGCCAGCAGGCGCAGCGGTTGCACCAGTCAGGGTCTTGTCACACCCGTCAAGGCCTTCATTTGCCTTGCAAAAGCCTGCTTTGACTGTCTCTGCGTCTATTCCGCCAAACTCCTGCTTGTTGTTTGCAAGGAATGTCGGGCTTGCGGATATTTCAAGGTCTTTTGCAAGCAACAAGTCCTCTGCAAGAAGCTTCTTTCCCTCATCGCCCTCAGCGCAGGCCTTGATCATCGCAACAGACATTCCGTTGTCCTTTGCGCATGACTCCCAATCAGCGCTGGTTATCGCCTTGTTCCTGCACCAGACGTAGTCCATGTACTTGTAATCGTTCGGGTAGTATTTCATCGCGCAAAGCTCCCGGATATTCTCGTCAACCTCAGGCTGGCCGTGCAGGCTGTTGAAGCTTCCGTCAGCATTCTTATCAGCAATATAGTGGACGCTGAAGTCGATGTTGCCGCTGAACGTGTCCAGAACCTCCTGCATGGCGTTTAGCGCCTGGACTCCGAAGGGGCACTGGCTCATGACAAACACATCAAGCTTATTTTTGATTTCAGGCCTGCAGATGAGCTTTCCCTTGCAAGTTTCATCATCGCAGTCAACCATTCCATTGCCTGTGTCATCAATGTTGTTATCACAAATCTCAGCAGCAGGGTCAAAGCTTGCGCCTATCCTTAATGACAGGTAGTCGCCTTTTTGCTCCAGATAACGCTGCACATTCGCGTAACCATCAGCGTCTTTAACTGAGCTGTCAAAGAGCAATGCCGGAAGGAACGTCAACTCCAGCTCGTCATACAGCTTTTTTCCTTGAGCATCAGAATGGTCCAATTCCTCTGTCTTGAGGCCTGGGAATATTGACTTGAGTTGTGCCACAACTGATGACACATCGCACTCCTCGCACCTCTTGTCATTTAAAACAATCATGCTCACTTCCTTTGGAGCAGGGATGTCAGAGCATGCAGCAGGAGCATCCTCGAACTTGGTGCAGATTGCCCTCAAAAAATCGTTGGTCTGCCTTCCGCCGCTGTATTTCTCATCGCCAATGTAGATAGTGGGGCTTCCGGTGGCTCCAACCGTGCCTGTTGCTTCGATGCTTTCACTGAGAAGCTGTTTTCCCTCCTCTCCCTCATAGCAAGATTTTATGTCTTCAAAAGGCAAGCCATTATCCTTTGCGCAGGCCTCCCAGTTGCCAGGAATAGAAGCTGCATCCTTGTTCTGGCAAACCACCATATCCATATATTTGTCAGGCGAATATTTTGCAGCGCATAATTGGGCAATATTGCCCTTGACCTCGTTTTCACCATGAAGGCTCTTGAATGTGCCATCACCATTATCAGTGGCAATGAACTCCAAACTGAAGTCCAACCTGTCGCCGATACTGTCAAGGACAGGCTTTATTGCGTCCTCAACCTGGGTGCCGAAAGGGCACTGGCTCATGACATAGAACTCGACAGCCACGTTGTCAGTGCCAGACGATGCCGGCTTGGATGCCTGCGGCTGTGCGGTAATATCAGTCTTCAGCGATGCCAGGTCACTTTTTATTGCCTGAAGCTGCGTCTTGGCAGATCCAGATTGCGTGGCAATAAGCTTATCAACATCTCCAATAGCCCTGTCTATTGCAGAAAACCTGAATCCATATGTTGCAATGCTAACAACCAAAAGCAGCGCAAGAACTCCGCTCACAGCCATCCACACAGTGGATTTCTTCACACCTCTTTTCCTGCGATGCTCAACCTTATGATGCCCGACTTTTTCAGAATGCTTATCATTGTTTTCTTCCATTTTTTCACCCGATTCCATAAGCGCTAATCCCTTGCTGCTTCGACAAAACCCTGCTCTTTTTTAAAGGTTTCGTAAAGTTGCGCATTGCATTGACTGAGTATAATGCATGACCTCTGCAAGACTGCTTGCAAAAATGGAGAGTGAAAATCATTTGTATATGCTGACCTTTTGCCCTATCCTGACACTGCAGAAGGGAATCTGCACTCCTGCGTTAATGCTGCTCCAGATGCAATTCCAGTCTACGAGCAGGCAAGCTTTAAATAATAGTGGCGTGTCCCTTTTTTGGATGGTATTCAAGAAGTGCAACTGGTGCAAGAACAAGGTGCCTGTTGCAGGGCAGTGCAACAAGTGCGGATTTGTCGACGGACTGAACAGGAAGCCCACTGACGCGGAGTTCAAGGCTGCACATGAAGTAAACAACAAGAACAACTACAAGCAGTTCAAGAACCTGGATATGCTGCTTGATGAAGCGCTAAAAGACTGATTTCTGTTCTAAAGGACTAAAATTTTGCTGAAATTTGCTTACAATATCTGGAGCAACATCTGTCTTGGCTTTTTGGTAGGCCTTTTCTACGCAAGATTCCCAAGCGCCAGGAAGATGGCACCGAATTATGTAAGGTTTGCTGTCAGCAACTGCATAGAATTGTGTTCCTACCATTAAAAGACCAGAATGGCCCTTGGGAATCTGCTTTTCTTCACTTATTTCTGCAGAAAATACTACTTCCTTAAAAGGAACCTTCACTGTTAGACCACCACTTGCGAACCTAATATTTATTCTTTGAGCGTCCTGACCTGGGATGTCACCGACAAAACAGTCTTCAACTACAGAATGGGCATATGCTTGCCCGACAACCATACATTTTTGGATTAACCTGGAATCGATGATTGAGTCTGTTCGCTTAGACATTTCATTATAAAAGTCAAGATTTGTCTTAATATTTGTGATGTTGAAACGATCTTCGCTGCGGCCACGTTCTGATTGTTCCAAACGCCTTGTCATAAACGAAACGACTGCATCAAGAGTATCTATCCAGCCACCGACATGGTACTTTTGGACTTCATATTTTTTATCGCCTGTTACTATAGAGGGATACTCTGGAGATGGATGCTGCTTCTCCTTTGCCAGGAAAACAACGTGGCATCCTTTTTCGATTGAATCACTCGAAATGGCAACCTGCTGATCACCCATGGCGAATGTTTCAAGAACAAGCTCAACTAAACCATTCCTGTAAATATTTTTTGCAGTAGCCCATTCCTTACTCATGCTCTTGTATTTCCCAGCCTTTTTACAAAGAAAGATAGACTTTTCAATTATTTTTTTTCCTGCAATCTCGGCAGTTTTGTGTTTAATGAACTTCTCCAGTTCATAGACTTTCATTCTACAAAGGCATTGTCTCTGACTTTATAAAGCTTGTTACTCAAGAGTTGTACACAATGAGAACGAATTCTCCCTTAACACATTTCAGACATTTCAAGATTTCTGTTGGCAAACCCCTAACAACTTCCTCAAACATCTTGGTCATCTCGCGGCACACACAGACCTGCCTTTCAGGAATCAGTTCTGCCATGACCTCTAAAGTCTTCCTGATCCTGTGGCATGACTCATACAACACAACTGTCTGCTTGCTTTTCAGAGATTCAATGAATTTCCTTTTCTGACCCTCCTTTTTTGGCACAAAACCACAGAAGCAGAAGGAATTAGCAGGAAAGCCAGAGCATGAGAGCGCTGCAATCAAAGCGCTTGGCCCTGGAACAGGAACAACCTTGAACCCCTGCTTCAGCACTTCATCAACAAGCCTTGTGCCAGGATCGCTTATCCCTGGAGTTCCTGCATTTGACACGAGAGCCAGGTTTTTTCCTGACTTCAATATTTGCAGAATGTAAGGAAACCTCCTAGAGTGATTATGCTCATCGTATGACAAAAAGGATTTTCCGGTTATTCCAAGCCTGTTTAACAGCATACCAGTCTTTCGAGTGTCTTCTGCAAGGATCAATTCGGCTTCACGAAGAATCTCAATAGCCCTGAAGGTTATGTCCTTAATGTTACCAATTGGAGTAGAGACAATATATAGCATAATGATTAGCATCCAACAATAGCATATAATTTTTCCGATTATGCAGATTGTTTTTCGGATTTTTCTAGTAAAAGCATATTAAAGCCCTTTCAGTCATAAAAACACTTGGAGGTAATAAAAATGGAATTAAGCGAGAAAAAAATAGAGCAGCTGAACAAGCAGCCTGTTGTGGAAACATCAATCAGGAAGTCAGAAGACGGCAGGTGGGTGGTGCACAAGACAATAATAACTGACATAAAACCAATCCGTTACTTTGAGAAGGTGTTGAAAGGAAAAGAGCAGCCATGAGGCAAAAGCCCCAAACATTAGTTAATCATTAGTATAATATATGTATAACTAGTTGGAGGCCTTTATGGCAACAGAAGCAATAGTCAGAAAATGCGAGGAATTCGCTTGGAATAATTGTCCCAAAAGAACTGGCGGAGAGGGAAATGCTAAAACCAAACATGAAGGTAGTGGTGCAGATACTAAAGGTAGCGGACTTTACAGATGTCTTTTGAGGCATGAAGTTCAAGATGCCTGGCCAGCAGCTAAAGGACCTGGTGAGGAAAGGGTTAAAAACCTATTTCTTCGACTCTTAAGCTTTCGAACTATTCAGAGGAAATCCTTCCTACCTTCCTTTCAAGCATGGAATAGCGATGATTACTGCTTAACCTCTTGGAAGTGCATTTTGGTATGCAGTTGGAGTACGGCAAGGTGAGGGCTGATGGAGTCTATGACAATT
>JBDRIZ010000217.1:0-3394 GCA_043815525.1 Candidatus Woesearchaeota archaeon | reverse complement strand
CCGGTTGGTTACACTGAAGTGTTTGTGGCTCCAGAGCTTCTTGACGGAAAGCCGCCGATACCCGAGACTGACTTGTATGGTGCTGGCATGTGCATGCTGTATGCTTTAGGTGGGGATATCTTCACAAAGACCTTGCCTGATGATGTGGCAAGGCCAATCAGGGAATTCTGCAGTTCACTTCTACATGACAATCCTTTGCAGCGTCCTAGCTGGGAGAAGACAAACCTTGTCGACAGGTTAGCTGACATAAGGCAACAGGTATTTGGAAGGAAACATACAGACGCGTACTCAAAAACAAGGCTGTAGTACGGTCTGAATTGATTAGAGCTAGCGATAGCTCTGGAGGTTGGTGAAAATGTATAGCTGGGGAGGAAGCACAGCAGATTGGAAAAAGCCAGGAGCATACAAGTATGATTCAGCCAGGTCTCCATACCTGGACAAGCTTGCTTCTGCCTCCAAGGCAAAAGGCGGCAGGAGCTATGTGAGAAATGATGAGCCAGATATTGGTCTTGTTGACCCTTTTGGCAAGAAAATTTCAAGTGACAGCGAGAATGCCATTGTGGTCGCAGTTGATGTGACAGGTTCCATGTCATCATGGCCAGGAGAGATATTTGACAGACTGCCTCTGTTCTACCAAACGCTCTCCCAATATCGGCCAGACCTGGAAGTATGCTTTGCAGCGATTGGTGATGCGACATGCGACCAGTATCCTTTGCAGGTAAATCATTTCGGCAAGGGTGTATCCCTGGAGGATAACCTAAAGGCACTTGGATGTGAAGGTGGTGGTGGCGGGCAGATAAGCGAGAGCTACGAGTTGTTCGGCTACTTCATCCATACGCACTGCGAGCTGAAGAATGCTCAATCTCCTTTCCTGTTGATATATGGAGATGAAAAGTACTATCTTCATGTAGACAAAAGCCAGGTGAAGCACTTCATAGGTGACAGCCTGGAGGGAAAGGTGGAGTCTGCTGCAATCTGGAAGGGGCTTTTGCAGAAATTCAATACTTTTTACCTGCATAAGCCTTACGGATCTGGTGGTGAACCTGCTGTCACATCAGAGGTAGGTGACTACTGGGCAAAGGTTCTTGGCAGGCAAAGGGTGATAGAGCTTCCAAGCTGCGATAGAGCAGTCGACGTGGCTATGGCAATTGTGGCGAGGTACTGGGGTCAGTATGGTGACTTCAGGAAAAGCATTAAGGCCAGGCATGACGACAGCGAGATATCTCCTGTTGAGCACTCCATAAGATTCTTGCCAGTGGATCCGGCAGGCCCGATAACGAGGAACTCACGGCTTCTCGCGTCACGCAGCACAAAAGCCAGCAGGAGGTTGGACGAATGAAGGCAATAGTCACAATTCCGCCTCATGCACCGTTTATTTGGGAAGTGCTGCAGCATCCGAGTGTGGAGGGAATCAGGCTTAACACAGTGATGCCTGTGAAAGGTTCGCTTGAGGATTTGCTAAAAAGGTTGGACAATGAGTCAAAAGACAAGTCTAAGGAACTGTGGATAGACTTAAAGTGCAGGCAGCTCAGGGTTGTTGGTTACTGGGTTCCTCCATACACTGAAGTTAGGCTCAGCCATAATCTGCAGGTGAATACGCCAGTCACTGCATATTTTGGTGGTGGCAGGGAGCCAGCGACAGTATTGGAGGTTGATGGTGACAGATTGATCATGCAAGAAGGGCCTTCCCGTGTTGTTGGTCCTGGTGAATCAATCAACATCATCAGCCCAACGCTGTCAATAGATGGATATCTGACCGAGACTGATAAGAGATATATTGAATCTGGCATCAAGGTTGGCGCAAATAACTACATGCTGTCTTATGTGGAGCAACCAGAAGATGTGCAGGTTTTGTCGCATTATGTTGGTGATGCGAATATTGTGGCAAAAATTGAATCTAGGAAAGGTTTGGATTATGTGAAGAATGAATGGAAAGGCAGTCCCAGGCTTATGGCCGCAAGAGGAGACCTGTTTGTTGAAGTCAGGAAACCGCACGAGATAATCGCTGCTGTCGAGTTGATTGCGAAAAAAGATCCTCAAGCAATCGCTGCTTCAAGGATATTTACCTCTCTGGCAACATCCCTGGAGCCGTCATGTGAGGACATTGGAGACGTTGATAACCTGATGAGGATTGGTTACAGGCACTTCATGTTTGGCGATGATATATGCATGCGCCGTGACTCCATAATTAGCGGGCTTAACCTTTTTCAGGCAATAGCAGAAAAATATGTATGAGGTAGGTTAATGGCACGAAAAATTAACTTAGAAAATATTGTCCTGATACCAAGCAAGGATAGGTACGAGCTCGAACTGGCAAAGTGGGGTAGCGAGGAGTCTGCAAGAAAAAGATTTAGTTCAGGACAGCTCTGGAACAGGGTTCTTGAGAGCCACCACAGGCAAAAAATGAATCTGCAGGAAATATCCAGGATAGGAGTGAACTTCATGGACCGCTCACAGCTTGTGCCTGAGATTATCCAAAAGAAGGACCTGTTCGTCATACTCGGAGGCGACAATCACTTCACATATTGCTGTCAGGAAGTACTGCGCTATGAACAGTCTAATCCAGATAATCAGAAATTAGTGCTGGGTTGTGTGTTAGATCCATCCAAGAGTGTCGGAGCTTTGCTATATTTTGACACGCAGTCATTTCTTGGTAATTTAGATAATTTTGAAAAAGGTTTATATGAACTTGAGCATTGGACTGCGCTCGAGGCAAAGGTTGACGGCGAGGTTGCATATCCTGCTGTTGGGGATTACTTTGTTGGAGAAAAGAATAGACTTTATATGTCAAGAAATCTGGTGTACCTTGAAGGAAAACAGATTCTGCCTGAGAAGAGTTCTGGTCTGCTCGTTGTTGCAGGTGCTGGCTCTGGTCCTGGTTCATGGTATGATAACATCCATTGTGACAGGTACGGCAGGCCAGACTCATTTGCCAAGTCTGAAGAATGTTGCAGGATAATCGCTACAGAGGAGAAATCGCGGTCAAAGGCTGTGATGTCCAAGGCCCAGACCCTAATCATTGAATCATATAATGATGATAAGGGAATTATTGTTCCGGATTCACACATAGATCATGGAGTGGCATTTGGCATGGGTTCCAGTTGCAAAATAGTTGTCAGCGACACAAAGCTTCATGTAGTCAGGCCAATTGATGCTTTGACATCGAAAGTAAGATAAACAATTCCTATATCCGCAGCTCATGGTACGCCTCGGCCGACTGCGCTTACAAAATCCCTTCCTTCTCGCTCCTATCGCAGGTTATTCTGTCCGCTACTTAAGACAATTCTATCTAACCGGTTAATCAGCGTTTTCCGGGAATATTTCCAGATTCTATTTGTCACTTTATAGTAACAATAAATAGAAAAATTTATAAACTTGCAAGACTAATGCTCTT
>JBDRIZ010000216.1:0-2753 GCA_043815525.1 Candidatus Woesearchaeota archaeon | reverse complement strand
GAGTTCTGTGTCAAACATCTTTCTGAAGGCCTCCACGTCGCTTGTGAACTGTTCCTTTAGCTCTTTTGACCTTTTGCTCATAAGGTCAAGGACATTTCCGACATGCACCTCGAATTCGTTTAGTTTTTTCACTATCTTGTCAAATTCCGGCCTGTCAACCTTCTTTGCCATCTGCACCTTCATCATGTCTGTTGAGTCTGTCAGGTTCTTGATTCCTGTCTCGCTGTCTTTCAGCCTTCCTGTGAAACGGTCCATGTCAGAGAACCTGCCCTGCATCTCGGAAAATATCGTTTCTGACTTGTCTGCGTGCCTTTCGATTACTGCCCTCATTTTCTGTATTTCTGAAAGGTCTTTTTTTATTCCCTCGCTCAGCTTGATTACCTGTTCCAGCCCCCTGAAGAACGCTATCCTGTTTCTGAGCTCTTTTAGTTCAGTCATGACCTGTTTCGTCATTGCCTCATTGCTTTCTATGTTTGCCCTTACTGCCTCTATCTTTCCGTCGACCTTCCTTACCTCTACCATCAGCTTGTCTGGCTGTACTGCCTCTACAAGGTCTGTTGTCTTTGTGGTCTTTATTTCCATTGTTGAGACGCTTCTGTTTGTGTCGAGTATCATGCCTCTTAGCTCTCCTATCTGTTCACTTATTCGTGCGAAACGCTCTGAATTTGCTTTCCGTATCTCGTCATAGGAGTCAAGCTTTGCCTTTATCCTTGTGAATTCTGCAGTTGCTCCACCAGTCTCCTGGCTGGGCTCTTTTTGCTGCTCGGTTTCTTCTTCCTGAACCTCTTCTTCTTTCCAGAATTTCAGTTTCAAATCCCAAACCTCCTCGCAAGCCTTCCGAAAAACAGCTGCCACCTGGTTTTTACCTTGAACACCCCGCTTTCGCGAAGTATCTTGTATATGTGCATTGAGTCTGAGTATACCTGCTGCTTGAGCCCTCTTGGCAGGTACTTGTATATTCCTTGTATCTCCCTGTATATCGGATACACTTTTTCGAAATTCTTGCTGTTCATGTATTCCCTTGCCTGATTTATTAAGTTATTGGTGCGCTCGATTACCTCCTCCTTGCTCATCTTGTCCAGCTGGACATTCTCCTCCTTTGCAATTCTCTCTCTTTCGCTTTCCGCAATCTTTTGCAGCGAAGTGTCAAAATCCTCCTCCCTTGTTAAATGCCTCATCTCGTTTTCAATCTCCCCCAGGCTGCGCTTTGCAGTATCAATGTCTGCCTGCTGCATTGTGGCTTGTGCAATCATTATTTTGGGCGTCACATTGCACATCATGATGTCCACAATCTTGGTGTCCATTCCATTTTTTCTTGCTTCTGTTGCCCTTTCCTTGATTGTCTGGAGGTGTTCAATCAGGCTGTGGGTGTCTTCTGTCATGCAGCCACCTTGATGTGCTTGAGTCTCTCTCTTGTTTCATTGCATTTTGTGAATACCTGTTTTTTCTCTTGGTAACTGAGTTTGGAGTATGACCCTACTACCTCCTTGTATAGCTGGGATGCCTCGTCTGCCTTGCCTTCCTCGATTCTCTGGTCAGCTGAGGATAGCTTCTGCAACATGGCTTTGAGTTCATCGCTTGCTCCCATATTCTGCACATGCTTCAGTTGCTGTGCGATTTCAGAGCATTGTTCTGCGAGGTCTGCCTTCTGCTCTTTTGTCAGCCCTCTGTACACTGTTGTAAGGTCTTTGTATGCCTCTTTTGCTTCGTCTATCCGTCCTTTGTCGATAAGTGCTGTTATCTGCGAATTGAGAAGCATGGCCTGTGTGTAGCTGTCAACTCCTTCTGGTGGCTCCTCTTTTGGTTTTTCTTCTTGCTTTGCCTTATCTGATGCCCCCTCTTTTTTTGCCTCAGTTGATTGGTCTTCCTCATTTATTCCGCTTTTCTCATCTTTGTAGCCTTGCTCGAGTAGTTGCACCAGCTGATTTTTTTCTGTGGTGCTGCGGATTTTTTCTGCCAGTGCTTTTCTCCCTGTTGCCTTGTCCACCCAGTCCGCGAAATCATTCCTGCCTTCGTTGACGTGCATCTTGTAGTGCTCCTGTTTTAGTGCTGCAACTTCGTCAATTAGGTTTTTTATGTTTACCACCAGCATATCATTTTTTAGTTTGAGTATCTTGTCAGGAGGTACGTCTTCGTCATATTTTAGGTAAGTTCTGGTCTTTGGAGCTGCTTCAGGTTTCTTTGCTGTCTGCTCATACTTCTCCCTTGCCTCCTTTGCTCTCTTTAGGTCCTCTTCCAGCGCCGTCCTGTCCACAAGCCTTATCTTTCTCTTCTTTGGGGCGATGCCCAGCTTCTCGAAGGCTGACCTTATTCTTGGCTTCAGACCTTCGATGTAGATGTCGACCATGTTGAAGTTTCCTGTCTGCAGCTTGTCCTTTGCCAGTTTGAGTTCCAGCCTCAGGTCAAAAACATCAGTCTTGTGCTTTTCCAGCTGGTCTATCTCATACTCTATGTCGTCTATTTCGTTGTTGTAATTGTTGTATCTCTCAAGCTCTTTGTCAGATAGCCTCTCAACGCTGTGCAGTATTGGCCGGAATTCTATGAAGTATGGGTTGCCCCTGTTGTATGCAGCGTTTTGCACCATCCCGCTGCCTACTGGGCTTTTCACCAGCGACTGGATAAGCCCTTTTCCGAACTTTGTCTCGATTCTTGCAAGGTCTCCTTCGTCTCTTGTCTTCATCTGTATCTCTGTGTTGATGTTTGCCTTGATTTGTCCTACAAAGTCTGCAAGCACTTGTGATATGAGCATTACG
>JBDRIZ010000215.1:0-2750 GCA_043815525.1 Candidatus Woesearchaeota archaeon | reverse complement strand
GAGTTCTGTGTCAAACATCTTTCTGAAGGCCTCCACGTCGCTTGTGAACTGTTCCTTTAGCTCTTTTGACCTTTTGCTCATAAGGTCAAGGACATTTCCGACATGCACCTCGAATTCGTTTAGTTTTTTCACTATCTTGTCGAATTCCGGCCTGTCAACCTTCTTTGCCGTCTGCACCTTCATCATGTCTGTTGAGTCTGTCAGGTTCTTGATTCCTGTCTCGCTGTCTTTTAGCCTTCCTGTGAAACGGTCCATGTCAGAGAATCTTCCCTGCATTTCGGAAAATATCGTTTCTGACTTGTCTGCGTGCCTTTCGATTACTGCCCTCATCTTCTGTATTTCTGAAAGGTCTTTTTTTATTCCCTCACTTAGCTTGACTACCTGTTCCAACCCTCTGAAGAACGCTATCCTGTTTCTGAGCTCTTTTAGTTCAGTCATGACCTGTTTTGTCATTGCCTCGTTGCTTTCTATGTTTGCCCTTACTGCCTCTATCTTTCCGTCGACCTTCCTTACCTCTACCATCAGCTTGTCTGGCTGTACTGCCTCTACAAGGTCTGTTGTCTTTGTGGTCTTTATTTCCATGGTTGAGACACTTCTGTTTGTGTCGAGTATCATGCCTCTTAGCTCTCCTATCTGTTCACTTATTCGTGCGAAACGCTCTGAATTTGCTTTCCGTATCTCATCATAGGAGTCAAGCTTTGCCTTTATCCTTGTGAATTCTGCAGTTGCTCCACCAGTTTCCTGGCTAGGCTCTTTTTGCTGCTCGGTTTCTTCTTCCTGAATCTCTTCTTCTTTCCAGAATTTCAGTTTCAAATCCCAAACCTCCTCGCAAGCCTTCCGAAAAACAGCTGCCACCTGGTTTTTACCTTGAATACCCCGCTTTCGCGAAGTAACTTGTATATGTGCATTGAGTCTGAGTATACCTGCTGCTTGAGCCCTCTTGGCAGGTACTTGTATATTCCTTGTATTTCCCTGTATATCGGATACACTTTTTCGAAATTCTTGCTGTTCATGTATTCCCTTGCCTGATTTATTAAGTTATTGGTGCGCTCGATTACCTCCTCCTCGCTCATCTTGTCCAGCTGGACATCCTCCTCTTTTGCAATTCTCTCTCTTTCGCTTTCCGCAATCTTTTGCAGTGAAGTGTCAAAATCCTCTTCTCTTGTTAAATGCCTCATCTCGTTTTCAATCTCCCCCAGGCTGCGCTTTGCAGTATCAATGTCTGCCTGCTGCAAAGTGGCTTGTGCAATCATTATTTTGGGCATCACATTGCACATCATGATGTCCACAATCTTGGTGTCCATTCCATTTTTTCTTGCTTCTGTAACCCTTTCCTTGATTGTCTGGAGGTGTTCAGTCAGGCTGTGGGTGTCTTCTGTCATGCAGCCACCTTGATGTGCTTGAGTCTCTCTCTTGTTTCATTGCATTTTGTAAATACCTGTTTTTTCTCTTGATAATTAAGTTTGGAGTATGACTGCACTACCTCCTTGTATAGCTGGGATGCCTCGTCTGCCTTGCCTTCCTTGATTCTCTGGTCAACTGAGGATATCTTTTGCAGCAGGAAAGTGAGTTGATTGCTTGAGTCCTGTGCCTGGCTTAATTGTTCTGCAATTTTGGTGCATTGCTCTGCGAGGTTTGTTTTTTGCTCCTTTGCAAGCCCTTTGTACGTGTAGGTGAGTGTCTTGTATGCCTCTTTCGCATCATCCATCTGTCCTTTTTCAATGAGCCCTGTTATTTGCGAGATGAGAAGCATTACCTGTGTGTAGCTGTCAACTCCCTCAGGCGTGAGGTCCTGTTCTTTTGGCTTTTCCTCTGGCTTTGTCTCATGTGATTCAGGCTCTTTTTTTGTTTCAGTGACTTCTTCCTCGTTTATTCCGCTTTTTTCGTTCTTGTAGCTTTGCTCGAGCAGTTGCACCAGCTGGTTTTTGTCTGTTGTGTTGCGGACTTTTTCTGCTAATGCCTTTCTTCCTGTGGCCTTGATTAGCCAGTCTGCAAAATCGTTCTTGCTCTGGTTGACGTGCTGCCTGTAGTGCTCTTCTTTTAGTGCAGCCACTTCGTCGATTAGGCTTTTTATGCTGACAACAAGCATGTCATTCTTCAGTTTGAGAATCCTGTCAGGCGTAACATCATCCTCAAACTTGAGGTAGGTTTTTGCCTTTTCCTCTTTTTCAGGTTTCTTTGCTGCCTGCTCATACTTTTCCCTTGCCTGCTTTGCTCTCTTTAGGTCCTCTTCCAGCGCTGTCCTGTCAACAAGCTTTATCTTTCTCTTCTTTGGGGTGATGCCCAGCTTCTCGAAGGTTGACTTTATTCTTGGCTTTAGCCCTTCAGTGTATATGTCCACCATGTTGAAGTTTCCTGTCTGCAGCTTGTCCTTTGCAAGTTTGAGTTCCAGCCTCAGGTCAAAAACATCAGTCTTATGCTCTTCCAGCTGGTCTATCTCATACTCTATGTCATCTATTTCGTTGTTGTAATTATTGTATCTCTCAAGCTCTTGGTCAGATAGCCTCTCAACACTGTGCAGTATTGGTCGGAATTCTATGAAGTATGGGTTGCCCCTGTTGTATGCAGCGTTTTGCACCATCCCGCTTCCGACAGGGCTTTTCACCAGTGACTGGATAAGCCCTTTTCCGAACTTTGTCTCGATTCTTGCAAGGTCTCCTTCGTCTCTTGTCTTCATCTGTATCTCTGTGTTGATGTTTGCCTTGATTTGTCCTACAAAGTCTGCAAGCACTTGTGATATGAGCATTACG
>JBDRIZ010000214.1:0-3611 GCA_043815525.1 Candidatus Woesearchaeota archaeon | reverse complement strand
CCAGGATACCCCTACGGCCTAATGGAAGCGCACAAGACATGCATTGTGACAAACAGCGAGAAACGCGAGATTAGGCAGATATTTGAGCTCAGGGCAGGAAAGGACTGGCAGGCAATAGAGAGTGAGCTGCACTCAAGGGACGGGCACGAATTTCTTGATCTGGCGCTAGAGACAAAGTCAGGCTACCGGTGAGAATAATATTCTTTTTAGTTTCTTAGCCTTCCTGCTGTTTCTCCTTCCCTAACAATTGTGATGAGGAAACAGGGCATTAAGATAAATCAATAGCAATGTTTTAAAGAGACCTAGCAAGGCTTTCAATTTTTCTTATTATGTTTAAAAATATAATATTGAACTTTAGACACAGGCTAGCCTTGGCACACGCTGAAAGACTGAGGCAATACAATAAAAAACTATATAATCATGTAGTAATTCACCTCAAGCGATCGGATGGGGATTCCATCTCGCAAGAATTATAATGCAATTTTAAGAGGTAGTATCAGATATGAATGACTCAGACAAGAAACACGAAGTATGTGACTTCGTAAATCAATTTTTTAATAAAGTTATCGATCGGCTCAAAGAAGCAGGGTTGGACGACAGACAATACTTACCACCACAGATACTCTTCACTACCAAAAGAAATCTAGATGAAGATGAGGAATTTGATTCACTTTATAATAGGATTTGTGATGAAATACATCAGATACCTCGCGAAAAAGCGGAAGCCCAGCCTGAATCAGTGCTGAAAGGCTGGATTGCAGAAAAGCTTGGGTTTGATTGTTTCGCAAGATTGGATTCGCTAGATGCAAAACTCGCACACAATAGTATTGGTTCATCCCAACATAATAAATCCAGGATATTACTTGACGAAACAGTAATAGAATCTCAGCCAAATTATCCCATTATATCCCACGAACTCCTGCACTGCATCAGGGACACGGCAGTAGGTAAGAGTGAATCCCACCGAGGTTACAACACTATACAGAGACTAATAGTGGCGGTTGATGCTCTGAAGGGAGTAGGTAGAACTAAATTTGTATCACCGGAGACTGCGGAATTATTTGGAATTCTTGAAGAAATTGTCCTTCCTGATATTTTTGCAAAAGATAATCGTTTCGGAACATTTGAAAAAATCGAGGATATTGTTTTCACGATGAAGAATATGAGGGATTACCATCATTATTTTCAGGGAAATCCGAAAGCTAAGTTTCAGGAAGTGCTAAACTTATACAACAATATTTTGGATATGCTTTATGGATATGTTCAAAATGTAAATGAGCCCTTGGAAAGCCTTGAAGCTTCGTTGCAGCAATTCTATAGAGATAAAGATAGACTTCTCAAAGCTACACCTTATCTTCTTATTATCCCTCGCTGGGAACCTAATTCATTGAAATTTCTTCAGACTGACCTGCAATTTCTCGCTGACACTTTTTCCACGCAAGAAAAAGATATCCATCGAAAAAGAATAATTTCTGAAGCAAAGACACGGTTTAGAGCTAAAACTTACTCATTATGCTTGCGAATGATCGATGAAGCGAATATCCTAAATTCAATGGTTGACTCTACCTTCCCCTACTACGTTTGCAGGCTTGCTATCAATGAACACAAAAGAGAACTCCAAGACAAATGGGCAAAGGTTTTCTTAATGAGCTCTGAAATGGTTCAGCGCAAGTATATTAGTCCAATTGCCGAAGAGATTGTAGAAATGCAGAACCCAAGTGTGTGGCAGTCGTTAAAGATGAAGTTCTCGAAGGCAGCAAGGTATTTCTGATGGGATGACAAAAGCCAATTAGTCAGAGGATTCCAAAAATGAAGCCTCCTAGATTGGAACTGCCTGTGTGAGAACAAAGACAGGAAGAATCCATGACAAGTTTATTGAAAACTTCCCTAAAAAAATGTTCAGCAGGCGAAACAGATACGAAACCATCAACTACTCTTTTAGGAACTGATACTGCAACTGGATAACAGCTTAATGCGTGTTCGATAGGAGCGCATGGGCAACAAGGATAATCACCCCTATCCTTTAGTAAGGCTGCAATACTTACCAAACTTTTTGATAAGACAAGCATTGGAAAAGATTTAAATAATAGGATTCTTGAGAAAAAACCGATGTACAACGTAATAACCGTCGGAAGCGCGACAGTGGACTGCTTTGTCCAGACAGGAGACCAGCTGTTTCGCGGAAGCGACGGAACAGTCAAGGTTCCTTTCGGCTCGAAACTGGTAATTGACGACCTGAGGTTCAGCATTGCCAGGCGTGCTGCCAAAAGATTGGCCTCAAATTTTTAGCGTAAACCTTTTATATTCCATCCAAAGGTTGCTTTCTTATGTCAAAAGTCCTGGTCACTGGCGGTGCAGGTTTTATTGGCTCTCATGTGGTTGACCTGTTGATTGAGAAAGGCTACAAGGTAGTTGTTGTTGATGATCTGTCTAGTGGATATGCGAAGAACCTGAATCGCAAGGCAAGGTTTTGCAAGGTGGATATTCGTGACCAAAAGAAGTTGAGGGATGTGTTCAGAAAGGAACAGCCGCAGTTTGTTGTGCACGCTGCTGCCCAGGTGCAGGTTGTCAGGTCAGTTAATGATCCTGCTGAGGATGCCTCAATAAACGTGATTGGAGGTATTAATGTCCTTGAGTGCTGCAAGGCCTATAAGGTGAAGAAGTTTGTCTACATGTGCACTGGCGGCGCTTTGTATGGTGAGCCAAACTACCTTCCTGCTGATGAGGAGCATCTCATAATGCCTATCGCCCCATATGGTGCTTCAAAGCATTGTATAGAACACTACTGCTATTTGTATAACTACAATTTCGGGCTTGACTATGTTGTGTTGCGCTTCTCAAATGTCTATGGTCCCCGTGATGACCCTAAAAGCGGCAGGCTTATTCCGAATTTTGTCGGTGCCATGCTTTCCAAGAAAAGACCTTTTATCACAGGTGATGGGACTCAGGGAAGGGACTTCATTTATGTCTTGGATGTTGCGAGGGCTGTAGTGAAGGCTCTTGAGAAGAGGACGAAGTCGAGGTATTTCAACATCGGCACAGAAAAGGTCATCTCTGTTAACGATATCTATAGCATCACAGAGTCTATCCTAAAAACTGGCATCAGGCCCAAGTATGTCGCAAAAAGACCTGGCGAGGTGCAGCAGATCTATCTCAAGGCTTCTCTTGCATATAAGGAGCTTGGCTGGAAGGCTTCTGTGGGTATTGTTGAAGGGCTCAAGGCTTATATTGAGTGGGTTTTTGCGTGAATGCCTCATTCTTGATTTCCATGTGAATCTGCCATGTTGCCTTTGCGGATTTGGCTTTAGTATCATCAAATAATAATTACTGAGTAATAGTTACAAAATCAATATCTTTATATATTCCAAGCCCAATCCCAGTCAATGGAGGTATGCCTCATGAAGAAGACGCTGTTCATCATTGTGCTTTTGGCCCTGCCAGCAGTGTATGCTGCAGACTGCTGCACTCTATGCGTTGGCGATGACTGCGAGACTTATGATTTTACAGGCATGCCGAATGCACAGTCTGTCTGCGATTGCCTGTGCTTTCAGGATTACTTCACCTACAACAACTTCTACCAGGCAGATAGTTGCGAGACAGAGGAAGTCCCT
>JBDRIZ010000213.1:0-3625 GCA_043815525.1 Candidatus Woesearchaeota archaeon | reverse complement strand
TGAAATCGACTCCTAGTGCTTCGCACCGGAGTCCCCTAATCGTTTGCGTATACAACTGCGAAGTCCGTTGCTGCTATCCGAACCAAGTTCGGATGCACATCTGAACCGATGTTCAGATTGTGCCTTGCTCAGCGTAAAGCTGGCCTGGCTCACTATCGTTCGCAGACGACACTACTGGCGAAGTCTATGTTATTGAAAAATTCACAAGGAAGTTTTCAGGGTTTAAAACGCGGCACTTTGGTGCGAAATTTTCGTTATATAAACGGAGCAAAGAGGCTTAAAAAGGCTTCAAAAAAAAAGAAACACTTAAATAATAGTTTCAATTATTGTAACTAAAATGGGAATACCCTCAAAGGAAGAAAGGGTGTTAGAGCTTTTTATGAACGAGCCGACAAAGCACTGGCATTTTGGCCAAATCTTGTCAACTGCCAAAGTAAGCAGGCGAGTGGCCAGCAGGTGGCTCAACAAACTCAAAGAAGACAACATAATCAGGCACATCAAACCTGATGGAAAGATGCCCTACTTTCAAGGATATTGGGAGCATGTGAATTACAAGAATCAGAAGCGAATTTACGCTTTGAATAAATTGTATGAGACTGGTTTGCTAAATGAATTATGGAAGCTCAAGAATGCCAAGACAATTGTGATTTTTGGCAGTTTCACCAGAGGAGATTGGAATACCCAGAGTGATGTGGACATCTTTATTTTCGGAGATTCTGAGAATTTTAAATTTGGCAGGTTTTGGAAAGGATTAGGATTTCAAGGCAAAAGCAGAGAGGTGCAGGTTCACACATTCGAATCCAGGCAAGAAATTAAGGATGTGCGATCAGGCCTTATGAGCAATATTGCCAGGGGTTATTTTGTAAAGGGATCAATTCATGACATAATGGAGGTGGAAGCATGAAACAAATCAAAGAGCTTAATGAAAAATATGATGAATGCCTAGCAGATGGGAAAATTCAATTCAGTGAGGGAGACACTGACATTCCACTTGCCAAGTCTTTGCTCGAGACATCAAAAGAAGAATACAAGCAAGAGCTGGAGCTTGAGAAAACTCATGAGAAGAAACTAATTAATTACTCAATCATGTTCAATACCAGGTATGATATACTCAGAAAACTAATCCATGCTTTAGCGCTATTTGATAAGCTTAGACCTTCTGATCATCAGTGCGTGATTGCCCATTTGTGCATAAACCATCCTGAGTATGAACTTGATTGGGATACATTAGAGACCATGCGCTTGTTGAGGAATGGTGTTCAATATCGAGGTCAAAGGATCACCAAGGAAGTTTGGACTGGCCATAAGGTGAAGTTTGATATATACACAAAATCATTATTCTCTTTTGTTGATAAGGAACTGAAAGAGTAGAACCCCATTTTGTGTGCACATCTTTGGATTTTTGTTGCAGCTTGGCCAGCGTTTGCTATCCCCGCAACAGCTTTTTCTTTACTGAAGATAAACTGCAGAACCTGAATCCGCAATATTCAAATAGTAATTATTATTAGTTTTAGTAAAAAACATACTAAATCCAGGATAAAATGCAAACATCAGGAATGGAAGCGAGGGTCATCAAGGCCCTGGAGGAAAACAGCCTTGAAGTATTCACGACAAGAGATATCAGGCTGCTTGCAGGACTGTCACAGGTGCAGACATACAACATCATCAAGCTGCTCAAAAAGCACGGGCACATCAGGCTGGTAAAAAACGGCCTATACTACAGAACAGGGACTGACGAGATGGTTGTTGCAGCAAGGGCTGTCTATCCATCGTATATAAGTTTCCTATCAGCACTAAACTACTATGGATACAGCGATCAAACAAGCGGAAAACTGACCATCGCCACAACAACAAAACAATCACATAAGGATTACATCTGCGTGCATATCAGCAGATCCAGGTTCTTTGGCTATACCCACATAAACAACATAGTCATAGCAGAGAGGGAAAAGGCACTTATTGACAGCCTGTACATGCCAAAATACTCAGGAGGCATAAAGGAAATCATCAAATGCTTTAGGGCGGCAAAAATTGGCAAGAGGAAGATCTATGAGTACGCCACAAAAATGCAGAGCAGGGCAGTGATGCGGCGGCTTGGGTTCGTAATGGAGCATGTCGGCATGCCACTTGGCAAAAAAATCGTGATAGGAAGAGGATACGAGCTCCTGGAACCATCAAATGAAAAAAAGCATAACTACAACAAGAAGTGGCTGCTGGACGTGAACCTGTGATATCCAGGGAGGAGCTTGCCAGGATAAAGGAAATCAGGAAGACAAGCTTGTACCAAGCAGAAAAGGAGTACCTGCAGTACATCTTCCTAAATTCATTGTCACGGCACAGCTTCATATTCAAGGGCGTGCCTGCGAATCGCCTACGAACTTGAAAGAGCCTCTGAAGACCTTGACTTCAACACTTCCCTTCCAATACAGGGCTTAAAGGACACAGCAAGAGCATGCCTGAAGGATTTTGGCAGGCTGAACCTACAAAGCGAAATCCTCGCTGAAAAAATGCACGAAGGGAAATACAGAATAGAAATCCGCTTCCAAGGCCCGCTGTTCACAGGAGATAACAGAAGCTCGAACACTGTAAAAACTGACTTTAACCGAAGAAAAACACAAACTAGCGAGCCAAGAGTCGTGAAAAAACTGTTTTCTGACATTCCACCGTTCACCATTCTTGTCATGCAAAAGAAGGAAATCCTTGCAGAAAAGATAAGAGCACTTGCCATGAGGTCTGAAGCAAGAGACATGTACGATGTCTGGGCTCTCCTTAGCATGGGAGAGGAAATTGACCAGCAGCTGCTCAAAAGCTAAGAGAGGACAAAGCTGCCTTCAGGTTGAATTTTCCTTCCAAAAAGAGATATGATGAAGACCTGCGGCTGCTCATAAAAAAAGTCCCGGACTACTATGCTGTCAAGAAACTGATAGAAAAAGGAGTTAAAGGGTTTGTTAAATAAGTTGGCAAGATTTCTGTCAGTGCCTTTCTCGAAAAGCTTTTATAGGAACAAGCTGCAGGATGCACTATTTTGGATAGAAAAGGGCTGACAGCGACAGTGGCAACAATAGCTATAGTTCTGATGCTCTTCTTCTCAGGGCCTGTCAGGGCAGTACAAGTGCAGTTAACAACAGACAAGACAAGCTACAAGGCAAACGAAAACACGCAGATAACAGCAAGCGTGGATATCGAACCAGGAGAAAACATCCCAGTGCATAACCTTACCCTAGCTGTGTACAACAGCACAGGAGACACAGTTGTCGAATGCAAATTCCTGCCAGACGGAAGCATCATCGGAAGCTGCACAGGAATACAAGTGCAAAAGATAAACCAACAGGGATACGGATACTCAAACAGGTACGGCTATGGGTACGGAATAGAGGGGTACTCATACACAAGCTTCGGATACGGCTACGGCTATGGCTACAGCGCAGGGTTCACAGGAAACAGCGGAGAACTCTCATACAACATAACACTTAACATTTCCAACCTATCAAGCGGAAACTACAGCCTGGACATGCTGGTGCATGCAAGCGGAAATGACAACACAAAAATATACAACAGCGCAACACAGGCAAGCTTCACAATAGACCAAGACCTGCCACAAAGCCTGGCAAGCTCAAGCCAATAC
>JBDRIZ010000212.1:0-2494 GCA_043815525.1 Candidatus Woesearchaeota archaeon | reverse complement strand
TTTTATCATGGTCTTGGTGTTTATCCCGTCAAATAGCCCGACTACTGTCACGCTGTGTGACTTGCACAGCCCTGTTGTCTCTATGTCAAGGAAGACAGAATCCTCTTTGAAGAATTCATAAAGCCTCCAAGTCTCGCTCTGGACAAGGTTGGTGCAGAAATAGCCTGAATCAAGCTTGTATAGCGCCCTTCTTGCCTCCTGCAGCTTTTTGTCATAGTAGGCCTTCCTTTGTTTTGAGATGCCTCGTATTTGTTTTGCGTTCAGGAAATCTGTCCATGTCCCTATTCCTTGCTGCCAGATGCTGTTTTCAAGCCTTGTGTTTATCCTTTCAAGGATGATGAAGCTGTTTTGTATCATCCGGTTTTTTTGGAGGATTTCCGGTTTTTAATGCCTTCGTCAGAATGTCCAGTGGAAATTACCAGTGCCACACCAACCATTAAACTTTTTACCACTTTGTAAAGATAACAAATCGAAAGTTTTTTATATGAATGGTCAACTTGGGGATTTTGGTGGTAAGATGCAGCAATATCTGTCTTATGGTCAAAGAAAAGAAATGGCAGCCCACATCTGTAAAGTGGTTACTGAAATTCTTCACAACAAGAGTGTAAGCACCTCAGTCGAAGGAGCTCGGAAAGATGGAGGGTTTATTGTATCATACAACCTGATGTGCAGGGATATCACCCTATCTGGCGCTGTTGAGTTCAGTCCGACAGAGGTTATTGCCCATGTGATATATATGTGCAAGATGACAAGCCAGAATATGATTTACCAAGAAAAAATATCTACTACTGGATTTTCTGCACCAAATTTGCATACAGCTGCTGCTGATATTGTCAGACATAGTATTCAGAAAGTGGTGCCGGTAAAGCCTGGGTCAACAAAAAGAGCCACATATTCACCAGGATATAGTCGCAGGTACTGAGAATGACAACACATGGCAGCCAAAATTGTTAATATTGATTATTTTCAATATAGAAAATAAATAATCCTTATAAATTGGCCAAAAACCCCAAATTCTGCCTTTATAGCCTGTAATGGGCCTTTTTAAAATGCATAACTATTTAAATATAGGATGAATTTGAGTTGTTTGGAAATAGGCTGATTTTCCGACGAGAAATTTTATGCATTTGTGGACAGGAGCGAGTTTGTAAACCATGGAAACTTATGATGCTAAGGACATCCAGGTTCTGGGAAATATTGAGGCAGTAAGAAAAAGGCCAGCTATGTATATTGGGGGCACTGGCTCTCAAGGACTGCACCATCTTGTTTATGAGGTTGTGGACAACAGCATTGACGAGGCGCTTGCAGGCCATTGCACTGTAATAAAGGTCAACGTGCACTCAGACAGCAGTGTGACTGTTGAGGATAATGGAAGGGGCATTCCTGTTGATATCCATCCCAAGTTTGGCAGGCCTGCTGTTGAGATTGTCTTGACAAAGCTTCATGCAGGCGGCAAGTTTGACAACAAGGCATACAAGGTCTCTGGTGGATTGCACGGTGTTGGCGTCTCTGTCACTAATGCCCTCTCAAAGAAGCTCATAGTGATTGTCCGAAGGGAAGGCCAAATCTTCACGCAGACCTATGAGAAAGGACTGCCTGTTGTTGACCTTGAGGTTACTGGAACGACTTCTGAGACTGGTACAAGCATTACCTTCTGGCCTGACACCGAGATTTTCGAAACTGTGGATTATAGTCTTGAGGTGCTTTCGAGCAGGCTTCGGGAGCTTGCCTTTTTGAATCCTGGCTTGCTTATTTCAATCCATGACGAGCGCTCAGGCAAGTCAAAGGATTTCAAGTACGAAGGTGGCATTGTCGAGTTTGTTTCCTACCTCAACAAGAATATGGTGGCTCTGCATGAGGTGATGAATTTCACAAAGGATAGAAATGGTGTCTTTGTTGAGGCTGCAATGCAGTATAACGATGGTTACCAGGAGAATATCTTCTCTTTTGCAAACAATATCAACACTGTCGAGGGCGGAACTCATCTCTCAGGCTTTCGCTCTGCTCTCACAAGGTCTTTGAACAACTATGCTGAAAAGTACAGTGATGCAAAGCTTTCAAGTGAGGATGTCCGCGAGGGCCTTTCTGCTGTGATTTCTGTGAAGCTTCCCAACCCTCAGTTTGAGGGCCAAACAAAGACCAAGCTTGGCAACTCTGACATAAAGGGTGTTGTTGATTCCATGATTTTCGAGCGGCTCACAAGCTTTCTTGAGGAGAATCCTCAGGTCGCAAGAGCAATAATTGACAAGGCAATAAATGCTGCAAAGGCAAGGGAGGCTGCAAGGAAGGCGAGGGAGCTCACAAGAAGAAAAGGCCTGCTTAACGGCGGCTCTCTTCCTGGAAAGCTCACTGACTGCTCTTCAAAGGACGCGACAAAGTGCGAGCTATTTCTCGTCGAGGGCGACTCAGCGGGCGGCTCATCGCGCCAAGGTCGAAATCGCGAATTCCAGGCTATACTTCCATTGCGAGGTAAGATATTGAATGTCGAGAAAGC
>JBDRIZ010000211.1:0-3811 GCA_043815525.1 Candidatus Woesearchaeota archaeon | reverse complement strand
GTATTCTGGAAAGCTTCGTATCCTGTAGTATGTGTTTCCTTCTGATGTGTATGTGTGGTTGTTGTCTCTAAGCCTCTTGATTAGTTGTATCATTTCAGGTATTGTCTCTGTTGCTTTTGGCACTATGTCAGGCATCTCTATGTTCAGCTGCTTCATGTCCTTGAAGAACTCTTCTGTGTAGAATTCTGTGAACTCCTTGAGTGTCTTTCCTTCTTTCTTTGAGTCCCTTATGGTCTTGTCATCGACATCAGTTATGTTCATGACATGATTTACAGAGTACCCTCTGTACTTGAGGTATCTTTTTAGCACGTCGGCAAAAATGAAGGAGCGCCAGTTTCCTATGTGGGCATAGTTGTAGACAGTCGGGCCGCAGCTGTACATACCCACCAATTTATCGTTTATTGCCTTGAATGCTTCTTTCTTCTTTGTAAGGGTATTGCATATTTTTACCATTTTCTGCCAAATTATCTATTTAATGTTTTTATTTGTTTTCTTTTTGAACCAATCAGTCTCCGGAACAGTCAATGGCTTCACCTTTTTGACTCTCACACCATCCCGGACAATGTATTTTCCAACCTCAGCCACAACTGTGGAGTTTGGTGGCACATCCTCCAGCACTATCGCGTCTGCTCCGACTTTCGAGTTTTCTCCTACTGTGATTGGCCCAAGCACCTTGCACCCAACACCCATTGTCACGTTATTGCCTATTGTCGGATGCCTCTTGTGGCCTTTCTTGTCTGCCCACCAGCCATGGCCTCCAAGTGTTACTCCATGGTACATCATCACGTCATTCCCAATCTCAGCAGTCTCTCCAATTACAACACCCATTCCGTGGTCTATGAAGAACCTCTTTCCAATCTTTGCTCCTGGATGTATCTCAATTCCTGTTAAAAACCTGCTTACCTGTGATATGAGTCTTGGAATAAATGGTATATGCCCTTTGTAAAGCATGTGAGCCACCCTATGCGTCCATATTGCCCACACTCCCTGGTAGAGTATGACCTCAACTACTGTGATGCCCTTTAGCGCAGGGTCTTTTTTGTATGCTGTTTTTAGCGTTTCGAACATAACACCACCTGTAACAATGAAGAAATGATTAACAACATGATGTTGCCATTTGACTGATTATTCTCGTGAAATATATAAAGCTTTGTGGAAAAGTTTAAGGCTTCCAAAGGTATTCAATGTGTGTGGAGCAGAAGTCCTTCTTCAGGCGGCGCAGCGTAAGTGATATCTCGAGGCTGCATAATAAAAGATTATTCTCTGAAAAAGACCTTATTTGTCGGATTGCAGATATTGATCCATCATCAGATTCTCTCGAGTTGAGGATGCAGTTGATTCCTGGCAGGTTCTACCGGCACGCCAGCAATGGTCATGAGGCTTCACTTAAGTGTTTGCATCATGGAGAGTATATATGGATGAGTCAACCCAGGACACCCTCTGAGGCCTATCGATGCACTGACATCCCACTGCAGATACGCAAGAATGACATGACAAAAAATTTGGAAGGGAGGAGGGAGACCGACATTCACAGTATTGGTATCGGATGGTATCCTGTGCAGGGACCAGAGCGCATTCCCAGAATCATAAGTTTCGCTTCCTGTACTGAGGGGTTAAAAATATATGCCTACTCTGAGAGGTTATCTCAAGGCATAGAAGTCAATCTGGAATATGTCTCATCCAAAAGGGTAAAAAATGAAGGTGGCCTCGTACTATGTAAGGTCCCTTCAAGGACTCGTAGAGAGAGGCGCTACCAAATTGACTTGTTACACATACCCATAGAGAGTAATACTGAGAAACGTGCAGTAATCTACAGTCTCAGGCCAAAGTACACAGGTTCTGAGCCAGAATTTGGAAGGCACAATATACGATATACCTATCAGGAGGACGCAAATTTTAGCGACCGCGTGGATTTTCAGCCTCAGGAAGTGGCTGCCTATATTGCAACTGCCGGAAAACTCTGGAGACAATACAAAAAGATTGCTGCCATGGAGATGAATCCATTTCCGCTTTTTTCTGAGAAGGGCTGCGAGATATACAAGAAGCTCCAGAATAATGTTGTCATTTTCGACCCTTCTATTAAAAGAAAAGACCATCTGCGCTGGCTCAATCTTTCAGAAATAAATATCCTCTTGGCAAGGGCCATAAGTGTTCTTGGACATGACACCATAGCATTTTGGGATTGGGAATCCGGCAGGGACAGAATACTAAAAAATTATGATTGGTCTATAAAATAGTAACTTAAGAGTAACAACAAAATCGAAAAGCTTATATATCCCTATTTCTTGCAAGGTCTCATGCAAAAGAACCTGGGAGCTTTGCAGAGGCTCGAAGCAGCAGTGGTAACTTACCTTGCTGAACACGAATCAAGGAAGCACATGTATTCAGAATACCCAAAGATTGACATAGATGGCACTTTTGCTTTGTGGGATAGATACCTGGCATTTCTTGACACTCACAAATCAGAAGAAGAGAACGCAAGAAATGCCTGGGAGGAGAAATACAACCAGCCAAGCCAGCCCATAGTCTACTTTTACGGGGACCTCATTTCGCAAATGGACCACCAATTCAACCCTTTCTGGAAAGGATTAAAAAAAACCCTTGCTGAGCATTTCGACTGGGGATACCGCACAAAGTCTGCAATCTCAGATATCCTTTGGACAGATTTTAAGGATGCAGATTTGAGCAGGTTTTTCTTCCATGATATAAACCATCTTCATGCAGATTTGCTGGGACAATTTCTTTCGGTTAGCGAACCAATGTTTTTGTTTAATGTGGACAGAATGGCTAACCATCGGGATGAGGTCAAGGATTTCTTGGAAAAATTCAATGATGATCCAGAATTCTTCTTCGCACATATGGCTGAACCATACAAGATGCTGCATTTTATTGCTGCTTCTGAGCAGGGAAAAGCCTCAATTAATGAGCCTTTCAGTCCTTCAAGGCTTGCTTGGCAGACAGCATACACTCTGCAGAACCGGTATTGTGAGGCTCGCTGCCATTTGTCAAAAAAGGCGTCACCTGCAGGCATAAATGAAATAATTGTCGATGCTGAGGATTTTACTGCTAAGGGGAATTCCGGAGTTGTGTTCTTCAATGTATACAATCTGGCAAAAAACTCCTATAAGAAATTCATTGACAATCCAAATAAGTCAATGAAAATCTACATCCAGATATATGAGGCACCGCACGACACTTATGTCGTGACAGTTGGTGACAGCGGTTCCCCAATAGATTTGAACGTGATGAAGGACAAGACCCGCAGGAAAATACTTAAGGATGGAGTTGATGGCGTTGCTTGGCTAAGTGAGGCTGTAAGGAATAAATTTTTGGGTTGGCAGTCGTCGGACTTCAAGGTTGCAGATCTGTCTGTTGGTGATTTGTCTGAGCTTGCCTTCATGGCTCGCATGAGCGGCTCTGACAACAACGATACTTTCTCGTCAGGTATGGGTTTATTCGGGATAAATTATCTTTTATCTCAATCTGCAGGAAGAATCTTGTACGGAGAGGACTTCACTACAGGTGGCCCGGTCTTTACTTGTGTCCTGCCAAAAGAATTCCCTACAAATCCTATAGAAAAGAAGGTATTTGGCTTGTACTCATGGCTTAACGAACGAACTTTATATGCACACAATCACTTTAAGCCGTCTCCATTGCACGCCTGATTACTTCTTCTTGCACACAAACATCATGTGATCCATCTGGTATGGTGCAAGCTCTTTGCTGTCGACAATTGTCAGAGCTTTTTCGAGTTTGGCCTGCACTTCGAGAAATATCTGCTTTGGCTTTTTTGTGACATCCATGCTTCTTG
>JBDRIZ010000210.1:0-4098 GCA_043815525.1 Candidatus Woesearchaeota archaeon | reverse complement strand
GCTTGGAATACCACTAATTGAAATCGGAACAAAAGCAGACATAAAGACCCCAGAACACGCAAAAGAAGTGGCAGAAAAACTCGGAATGATACTCAGGTCGACAGGCAAAGTGAAAAGAGGAATAGGAACAATAAGGCAGGACGTCAACACCTCAATCAAAGGGGGGGCAAGAACAGAAATCAAAGGGTTCCAGGAACTAAAAAGCATACCGAAAGTGATAGGCTTTGAGATAGAAAGGCAGATGAAGCTAATAAAAGAAGGCAGGAAGATACAAAAAGAGGTCAGAAAAGCGGAAAGCAACGGAACAACAAGCTTCCTGAGACCTCTACCAGGAGCAGCACGGATGTACCCTGAAACAGATGTCATACCAGTAATTGCTCCAGCAGATGTTGAGCTGAGTGAACTCATTGAAGAAAAAGCAGCGAAGTACCAGGAAAAGTATGGGCTTGGAAAAGACCTTGCGGTAATCATTGCAAAACAGAAAGCAAAAAGCTTTGAGAGATTTGCAGAGAGGTACAAGAATCTCAAAGCCCCATTCATAGCAGAAGCGCTAGTCTCAAGCCCGAGAGAAATCAAGAGAAAACACGGAATCGAAGCAAACCTTTCAGACGAGCAACTTGACAAGCTATTCAACTATCTGGACACAGGAATATTAGCCAAAGAGTCGCTAAACGAGGCAATGCTTGAGATGGCAAAAGGAAGCTTTGATGCAAAAAAGTTCGAGAAAGTCACATCAGAAGAGGTAGAGGCATTCGTCAAAGCTTCAGTAAAACCAGGAATGAGCCATGGCGGGCTGATGGGAATAGTCATGGCAAAATACAGGGGAAAAATAGACGGAAAAACAATGTCGGAAATCGTCAAGAAACATACTTCTTAATGATCCTGACATACTCCTTATTCAAGCCACCAAGACGAAACACAAAAACATGATCTATGCCAATCACTTTGAGGTCCTTGAGATCGCAATCCAAGGCAGCAGGAGAGAGTATCGGCTCTCTGCCGTGGATGCCATGAGCAATCACACCAACAGCAACGCTGAGGTTTTGTCCAACTAATTTCTTTTCCTTGGCAATCCTCCTCAAAGACAGGAAACGCACGCCAGGAGGCATCATGCTGGAGTAGAACATCAGTGTCTTGTATTTGAGTCCAATACCCACAGAATAAACACCAAGGAGCTTTGCAAGCCAAGTTGAGCCAACAAACACATTTTCCGTGATAAAAAGCCTGTTGTTCGCATGATTGCAGAAATCAAGAATTTTTCGCTTTGCGCCTGGTGCAGAAAACAGATTCTTCGCGAACAACCAGGGCCGAAGAACAGGAAGCTCTGAATCCCAGACAACATCCAGTCTTTTTTTACAAGACAAGATGCCTTCGATGATTCTGTCGAGCGCAGCCTTTTCAGAAAAAGGACTAATCCAGTAACCATCTTTAATTTCAAGCACAGGCCAGTAGCCGAAGCGGGTATTTTTATTATATGTCTTTGCAGTTTGCACAATACTTAGGTACTCACGAACACATTTTGCGGCGATAAAAACCTGCGAAGGAAAAGTAACTATCTTGAGTTTTTCCAGGTTCTCTTTTGTCGGAAACTCCTCGTAAAAGCTGATTCTCACTGTGCGTATGTAATTTATCAATAAATATATAAATATTATATAAGAAAATTCTGCCATGCGGGAAAAGTTGCTGGTAGCACTCTACTTTCTGGCCGCAGCGATCTTTCTAAGCTGGCCGCTTACAGCACACCTTGATGGGTTTCTATTGATAAGTTGGTACAAGAATTTATCCCACTCAGACACAGTACAGCACATCGAACACCTTCAAGTGAGCAGGGAACACCTTTCAAGAGGGATTAATCCATTAATCGTTGACCAGGCTGATGTTGCTCAGACATATATTTTTTCAGGAGTCATTCTGACAAAAACACTGGGTATGGATGATATTGTTTTTCATAACATCTATTTCCTTGCCACAGTTTTCATGTCAGGATTGTTCATGTATTTGCTGGCTGTTGAATTATTCAGAGACAGACTTAGCGGATTATTTTGCGGCTCCCTTTACATGTCTAGCAACTACTTTATGTATGCATACGTATGGGGGCACACGAACACAATGCAAATACAATGGATTCCCCTAATATTTCTCTTCCTGGAAAGAACCCTAAAGCGCGCTAAAACCACAGATGCACTACTGTTGGGACTGTCTCTTGCACTTCAAATATACTCGTGCTCTCAATACACAGTATACCTCAGCTTTATCATCCCTGTATATCTTCTGCTCAGAATACAAGTATGGGTTAAACATATGCGCAACAGACATTTTTGGACCAATATTGCATTAGCACTGGTTGTCGCAGTGGTTGTTTCCGCGCCATATCTTAACCTGAAGCTAAAGTATTATGCAGACAAGCGCACAGTTCAAGACAATATGGTAGATTATTGGCGACTCAGTTCCCTAAAGCAGCTTTTTATGCCAAATGAAAAGATATATTTGGGATATCTTCAATTGATACTTGCCATGACCGGACTGGCAATAGCTTTCAAATCAGCTAAGTACAGGAATGGCATTTCTTTTGGCATACTCGGCTTAATAGTGCTATTTCTCATGATTGGGCCTGCATCAGTCCTTGCGCCATATTACTGGCTGCATAAGCTCTGGCCATTCGTTGATAATTTTAGGGTACCAAGAAGGCTGTTCCCTTTTCTGCTAATATGCACCAGTGTATTGTCTGCAGTGGCTATATCAAAAATGAGAGATATTGAATTCCTCCAAAAGAAAAGAGCATACATCGCAGCACTTATACTAATTCTAGCTGTGATAGTCCAAGTGAGCACATCGGTGTGGTATGTTGGAAGACATATTTATTTCCAGTAAATCCTATTTTGCCAAATCAAGATACAACGCTGCCCAGAGCATTGAGTGGTCGCAGAGGTAAAACTTGCTGCTGTAAGGCCTTCCATCAGGATGAAATACCTCAAGAAAATTACCGTGCTGCTCGATTTGAAGAGTGTACTGCCTAAGATACTGCCTGTAAAGTTTTTTATTCACTTTTCCCACTTGGCCAAGGTATAGCATGCCAAGATATGACCAGATAGAACTTCCTTCATAATTAGGAGTGAATATGTCGCAGAAGAATTTTTTTCCAGCAGAGTCTATTGAGTATTTGAGGGGAAAAGGACTGTCAAGCTCTTGTTTTCTAATTGCTGCTATCGACTTTCTGAGCATTCCAGAATCAGTGATTATGCCAGACCAGTAGGGAAAGACGTTAGCATCGCCAGTCACGGTTTTCACACCTGAGAGATCATCAATAAAACCTGTTCCAGTCCAGAAATTTTGCAGAAGCAATTCTGAATAATCGTATTTGGACAGAGGATTGTCAAATCCCAGCCTGTCAAGGCTGCAAGAAATCATTCCAAGCATGCAGTTGTCATAACAAGAGCTCATCCTCTTGTAGTGGTCCCTGGCCGAAGAGAAATAACGGTTTGATGTAACCAAGCCTGTCTTCTTATCCAAGACAATCTTAATAATTAGACGTAGCTCATACTCCAACAGCTGCTTGTGCTTGGCTGCCAAATCCTGTGCTTTTGCCTGGGCCAAACAGTAAAGAAGAGATGCTAGACTATCAACTGCATAAGTAGGATAGTCAAAAGGAACACCATCTGGAGAAATCGCAACAGCAATCTTGTTGTGATGAGAAAAGCAATCCAGAGCATAGCTCAAGGTACTGTAAACCTGTCTTCTATAACCAAGCCCCAGCAGGGGTGTGACGCACCAGGAAAAGTCCCTGCAAAAGAATTCTGAAAAATGTCCTTTGCTGACCTGGAAATACCTGCCATTGAAGCAGGCTTCAACAATCTGGTTACAGATATCCTTTGCAGAACCGCTATACTTGGGCAAACTGGCAGAAGACCTTGAAAAAATCCTTGCAGCTTCTTTGAGGTGTACTAAATTCATCTTAGCTTCCTGCGAAGGTACCTGTACTCAATGCGCCTGGCTGCCCTTTTTAGGAAGCGACAAAACCATTCCAGCACATTATCTGTAATGTTAGCAATCTTTCTTGACAGCAAGCGAGCCCTGTACTCCAGCCAGAAAGGGATACCC
>JBDRIZ010000209.1:0-6778 GCA_043815525.1 Candidatus Woesearchaeota archaeon | reverse complement strand
GTCATCCATTTTCTATCAGTTTCCTCACAGCATATTCCACCACATGGCTCTTGTTTCGGAATAGTCCGCTCTTTAGCGCAGCATCTATCTCATGGAAAGTCTTCTCGTCTATTGATATGCTCAGCTTGTGTTTCATATTCTATACTACTTGGTAATAATTTGCACTACTACTTAAATGTTCCTATTAGTTATAACTATATAGTGATAACATTATTGGTTATTTTCTGGCTGCCTTAATCAATTTTCTCCTCTAAATTATCGTCGGCAAAATTGATTCATGCAACGGAGCATGTGGTAGTCCTGCCAAAAATCCTTCAAGCCATAATAGAAATCTTTATATAGTAGTGTTTCTGGAAAAGATTCTTAGACTAAAGGGTGTGATTCCTCATTTGGGGAGTGGGGAATCACAAGGGTTATTTTTATGGCTAAAAGACCAAATATTATTCCTAAGGCTCCGCTTGCGCGTATTCTCTTAAATGCTGGTGCAAAGCGTGTCAGCCAGGGAGCACTTGACGCGTTTGCGGATGTACTGCACGTTCGTACTGACGAGATAGCTACGCACTCTACAAGGATAGCGAAGCACGCTGGTAGAAAGACAGTGCACGAGGAAGACATAAAGCTTGCTGCCAGGCAAAAGTAAAGGTTTTAATAGTAACCGTTTCTTCATTTTTTCCACTGGGCCGGTAGTTCAACCTGGCAACGGCATAGCTCCGTTGACACGCTCAGTCCTCCTGTGGAGGACGGTTTTGCCTGTGGGCAAAACGCGCCTGTTAGGCGCACTGTCTATTGGTTTTATGCGTTGGGGAATAGAATGCCGCATTGGCTATGCGGAGGCTCCGGGTTCAAACAACGGCATGGCTCCGTTGACACGCCAGCACCCATAAAGGGTGCAGTTTCGCCTCCGGCGAAACAGTTATAAGCGATGCCAACTCATCCGATTGAAAGTCCCGGCCGGTCCACTTACCCATTTTGTGATAATTTAGGGCAAATTCTAAAGGAAATCAATGATCTTGGTCTGCAGGCATCAGCAGAACTGTAATCAGAACATTTATATACCTAAAGTGTATAATCATACACTAAAGGTGTATAAATGCTGACTCACAATCAAAAAAAGGTGTTGCGTCTGCTCTTGACTTCATTTGGTACTGACTATTCAATTAACCTTGTTGCCAGAGAGTGTGGCTTGTCCCCTAATGGGGCATATAAAATTTTGGCCAAGTTTGAAAATGAGGGTATTTTGTTCCATAAGAAGATTGCCAACCTAAAATCCTACAAACTAAACTTCCAAGACAGCAAGGTATTGTCGGTCCTGGAACTTGCTCTGATACCTGATTTGGACAAAAAAATCCGGTTTAGGCTGGATGACCTTGGAAATCTAAGGAATATAGCCAAGACCTGCATAATATTTGGTTCATATTTGTCTGCAAAAGAACCGCAGGATCTTGATATCCTCTTTGTCTTGGACAGTTCCTCTTATCAAAAGTACTCACGTGAGATGGAAAAAGCAAGGCAGGTAATCCCTTTCAAAGTGCACGATGTGGTGCAGACAGTTGGCGATCTGCAAAAGAATATAAGGCAAAACGATGCAGCGCTGATGAATATTCTTCGCACAGGAAAGATTGTGTGGGGACAGGATGTAATAATTCGGGTGATAAAGAATGTCTACAGATGATAAGCTGGAAAAATGCTTCAGGCAAGGTGAAAAGGGCGAGCGTCATAAAGGCCTAAGAAGGATTGAAAAATCTGAAATTTTGGCAAAAGGATATCTTGACAAGGCGATACACAACCTTAGGGCGATGTCAGATTTTCAGAGGATAGGGTATTCTGATTGGTCAGCGTCAGCAGCATTCTATTGCCTTTATCATTGCCTTTTGGCATTGCTGGCAAAAGAGGGCTACGAGTCAAGGAATCAGAGCTGCACCTTTGCTATCGCGGAGAAAATGATTGAGAAGTTTTCTATCACAAAAGAGGAGTTGAAGGAAATATTTGACAAAGATGTCACTGAAGGTCTGCAGCACAGCGAGAAGATATTGGATATCAGGGAAAATATTCAATACTCCATAAGAACCTCGCTTGAAGAGGAGGAATTCAAGAGGTTAAGAGAGAAAACAAAGAGGCTGTTTGACAGGTTGAGGAAGGATATTGAGAGATGAAATCGCTGACTTTGGATGAAAAAAGTGAGCTTGCGAAAGCACTTAAAAATAACCTGAATCCGCATATCCGAAGCGCTTTAGGTAAAATAATGGCAAAAAGTGTGAGGGTCAGCTATGTCAGGGATAAAAAAAGAATTAAGGAAATCCTAAGAAAAGCATTTCGGCAAAAAAAAGATGTCAGAATCCAGTATTACAGCCTGTCTTCTGATGAGACAAGATATAGGAACATATCGATTTACCAATTGGGAGACGAGTGGGTCATTGCCTATTGCCATTTAAGGCAAGAAAAAAGGACTTTTGTTATTAAGCGCATCCTTGCAGCTGCGTTATTGAAAGATGACTACAGGATACAGAGAAACTGGCAGCCAAGAAGCATTGTCCGCAGTGCCAAGTAAGTCTACAATACATTGAGTGACTCTCATCATATCCCGGCCGGTCCACTCCTATTTCAAAGGGACGATTCTAGTCACTTTTTGCCAACTCTTTCTGCACCTCCTTTTTTCCCTCCTCTAGCTCTTTTGCCTGCTCCTTGTCAGCCTCAAGTAGCAGTGTCTGGAACTCTCCGACGTGCGTCTTCTCTTCCTTAGCTATATCCAATAGCATCTTCTTTATGTCGATGCTGTTTGCCGTCGCTGCCATCTGCTCGTACAGGTTTATTGCATCAAGCTCTGCTATTATTCCTGCTCTTAGTATTTCCAGGTCTATGTTTTCTTTTGATACTTTTCCTAACTCTTTTGGTATGTCTGATAGCATTTTTATCACCCTGCTTCATGGCTTTCCCATATGTTTATATATTTTTCATTTTCCTCTGCCACTCGAGGAAGATACATGAAAATCGGCATAATCTCAGACACCCATGACAATGTGGAGAACGTTCTCAAGGCAGTCAAGGTTTTCAAGAGCCTAAAAGTCGATTTCGTAGTCCACTGCGGTGATATGGTTGCCCCTAAGACTGTGGATTACTTTGCAGGTGTCAAGCTGAAGATGGTCAAAGGCAACTGCGACGGCGATATTGATAATTTAGGGCTTAAGCTCCGCTCGATTGGAGGGGAATATCTGGGCGAGTTTGCAGAGCTTTTCGTGGATGGGAAGAAATTTCTTGCCTACCATGGCCATGACCCTGCCAGATTGGATAGCTTTATTAAATCCGGATTGTACCAGTATATCCTCACTGGCCACAACCATAAATCAAGGGATGAGCCTGTCGGCAGGACCAGGGTGCTTAATCCTGGCGCCCATTATTATGGTGGCGAAGGCACAGTGATGATCCTGGATTTGCAAAATGATAATGTCGACCTGGTAACACTATGATTAAGGCTGTTTTGTTTGACTCTTGGGGAACCTTGCTGGAGAATGGTGTTTTCCCTTCTCCTGTGAAGCAGGTACAGCGCATCCTGAATATAAGGTTGGCTTTCAGTGAGTATATTACCAAGTTTGAGCATGTTTTCATGCTTGGCAAATACTCTAGCCTGAGGGATGCATTTGAAGAGGTGGCAAAAGAGTTTGATGTTCCTGCAAAACCTTTCATAATTGACAAGCTTGTTGGCATGTGGAACAAGAACATGCTTCTTGCAAAGCCTTTTCCAGAGGCTGTCGAGGTTCTGACGAGGCTCAAGAAGGATCATAAGCTTGCTTTTGTGTCTAACACTGATCCTTTCAGCATCGGTCCTGTGCTTGAGAAATTTGACTTAAGGAAGCATTTCAACGTCATTGCCTGTTCTTACGAGGTAGGATATCTCAAGACTGACCGGCAGATGTTTGAGCATGTCCTAAGAAAGCTGGCTGTGAAAAAGAATGAGGCAGTGATGGTTGGCGATAGCATGGAAAGTGACATAGCTCCTGCCGAGGCTTACGGTGTAAAGGCTGTGTTGGTAGACAGGCGCGGCACAAGGGATAATGCAAATAAGGTTGCCAACCTCTCTGAACTTGACAAATTCTTGAAATGAATACCTTTAAATAGCATAATTCTTGTTTGGTTGGTATGCAGGACCGCATCTTCAAGCTGGTTTTTGAGGAGGATGATATTACCTGGCAGTCCCTGCTTCATGATCTTGTGAAAAAGGAGCAGATGAATCCCTGGGACATAGATGTCTCGCTTCTCACCCACAAGTATATTGGCATGCTTCGCAAGCTTTCGGGCATGGACTTTCGTGTCTCAGGCAAGGTTGTCCTTGCTGCAGCAATACTCTTGAAGATCAAGTCCGCAAGGCTTGTTGGTGATGACATGCTTGATTTTGACCGTTTGATTTATGGTGAAGATGAAGTCTCTGAAGAGGAATTTTATGGCGAGCTGGAATCCCAGATGAAGGATAAGCCAAGAGAGCAAATCCCAAGCCTTGTTCCGAGGACTCCCCAGCCGAGGAAGAGGAAGGTCTCAATCTACGACCTTATCACTGCCCTTGAGCAGGCTCTTGAGGTGAAGCGCAGAAGGGTCATGAGGTATATCCCTCCATTGGATATGAAAATTCCTGAGAAAAAAATTGATATCAGCAAGGTCATCAGGCATGTCTATGCGAGGATTCTCGACTTTTTTTCTTCTGGCCACACCCTTGTGACTTTCTCCGAGCTTGTGCCTTCTGACACGAGGAGCGACAAGATCTATACTTTTATTCCTTTGTTGTATCTTGCTACTCATAGCGCAGAGGCCCCAAGAAGGATTGACTTGTGGCAAAAGCAGCACTTTGGTGAGATTGAGGTTATGCTTACCCAGATTTCCAATAAGAAGGAGATTGAGGCAGAGTTGTAGAGAAGTTTTAAAAACAGGCCTGTTTTTTCTTGTGTTATGGAAAAGAAAGAGCTTCAGAAGAAGTATGCTGAATTCCAGTTATTGCAGCAGCAGCTGCAGGAATTGCAGAAGCAATTGCAGATGCTTGAGGAGCAACTTGTCGAGACTGCCTATACGCAGCAGACTCTTGACGAGTTGAAGAGCTTGCCTGTCGGTTCTGAGATACTTGTGCCTGTGAGTAGCGGTATCTATGCAAAGGCCACTCTTGGTTTAACAGATGAATTGCTTGTTAACGTTGGTTCTGGAGCTGCTGTGATGAAGAGTGTTGAAGGCACCAAGTCCATGCTTGACTCCCAGCTTGATGAAGTGCAAAAGCTCAGGCTGCAGCTCTTGCAGGTCGCAAGGCAGGTTGAGGAGCAGCTGTTATCTTTAAGAAAGGAGATAATTGGTGAGGGATAGTGTTTAAGTTTCTAAAGGACAAGTTAAAGTCCGCAATCTCTTCATTTAGCGAGAAGGTTGAGAAGCAAGAACCGATTGTGGAAGAGGATATGCCTCCAAAAGAGCAGGCTGCAGGGATTGACAAAAAACTTGACAGGAAAGATGGTGCAAAGGATCAGGCTTCAAGGAGAGACAAAACACCTGCTAGGAAAGATCATACAAAAGAGCAGGCTAAAAGATTTGAGAAAACATCCGAAAAGGAAGTTGCGGAAAAAAAGGAACAAATAGGTCAAAGGGTAGAGAGTGCGGCAAGACCTGGGGAAAGGGGTTTTTTCAGACGCCTGAAAGACAGATTCTCCAGTAATGAGCCTGAAAAGGAACATGATACAAAGGAAATAATCCCTGAAGACAAGCCTCAAGTGGCTGAACATGCCAAAAAAGAACCTGTTCCAGATAAGGAAATCGTCCATGACAGGCCTCAATCTGTTGAACAGGCAAAGGCTTCTGAGCCAAAGATCGCTGAAGTGGCCAAGCCAAAAGTGACTGCTGAGGCACCAAAAAAAGAGATGCCTAAACCTGCTGTGTTCAAAGAAAGGGTGCCTGCTGAGTTGAAAGAAACTGCGAAGCCTGTGGAATCATTCCAGGAACAAAAGAAAACAGTGCTGCCAGTGGAGCCTGAGAAGGTACAGATAGTCTCAGAGCCTGCTGCCAGAAGAGGCATTTTTCAGCGCATAAAGGACAGAATCCAGACCGTGACTATTTCAGAGGAGAAGTTCAATGAGCTTTTTTGGGATCTTGAGGTTGTCATGCTTGAGAACAATGTTGCTGTCGAGGTTATTGATACCATCAAGTCTGACCTAAAAAAAGAGCTTGTCGAAAAGCCTATTCCTCGCGGCTCTACTGCTGATGCGGTTGTAAAGTCTCTTGCAAGGTCAGTTAAAGGCCTTTTTGTCACAGAGCATATCGATATCCTTGATGCTGCAAGGAAGAAAAAGCCTTATGTGATTTGTTTTGTCGGAGTCAACGGTTCAGGGAAGACGACGACTATTGCCAAGGTCGCAAGGCTCTTCCAGTCCAATCAATTTTCCGTAGTCCTCGCTGCTGCTGACACTTTCAGGGCTGCGGCAATTGACCAGCTCCAGCTGCATGCTGACAGGCTCAATGTGAAGCTTATAAGGCATGATTATGGAAGCGATGCTGCTGCTGTCGCGTTTGATGCGATAAAGCATGCCGAGTCAAAGAACAAGGATGTTGTGCTTATCGACACTGCTGGCAGGATGCACTCGAATGCTAACCTGATGGATGAGATGAAGAAGGTTGTCCGTGTCGCAAAGCCTGACCTTGTGGTTTTTATCGGAGAGGCTATAACAGGCAATGACTGCGTAGAGCAGGCAAGGATGTTTTCGGAAGCTGTCCAGATTGATGCCATCATCCTCTCAAAGGCTGATGTTGACGAGAAGGG